>NZ_JBGLYN010000089.1:0-26552 GCF_047304045.1 Variovorax sp. Varisp85 | reverse complement strand
CTTCGATTATGCACCGGTTTTTTAAGACCAGTCAAACTTTTTGAAGACTTTCTTTGCCGACTCGCAAGCAGAACTCCCAGGAGGACCGCCTACTCATAACACCCGAAGGCGTTGTCAGCGCAGCCTTCGATTATGCATCGTTTTTGCCCGCATCGTCAACCTTCGGGGATTTTTTCGCTCGGCCTTCAAAGAAGCCTTCCGAAAGTCATCGAGGGCCTCCTCCCCTTCAGGTGAACGAGTCCACCTCTCTCCATACAGACAAGAAAAAAGCCGCTCAAGAGCGGCTTTCGCATTCAGCAGGTTGCTGCTTAGTAATAGCGCGAGCTGTTCATGCGGCGCATCGCTTCATACAGCGTGAGCATGCGCACTTGCTGCGAGCGGGCGCTGGTGCGGGCCAGTGCGTCGATCTTGGCAGCTTCGGCGGCAGGCACTGTGCCTTCCGATTGCTGGCGCCACATCGCAGCCTGCAGCTCTTGCATGATGCGCGGGTCGTTCTGGGCAGTTTCCAGGAAGCGGGCGTCGGCACGGGCAGCGGCGCGGCGTTCGGCGGCAGCGCGCCAGGCACCAGCGATGCTGCTTTGGCGCACCGAGCCTGCGAACAGCGCGAACAAGGCAATGGCAGTGAGGCAGAACACGGCCCAGACAGCGAGCAGGCCGCCTTCGTTCCAATTGGAAACGAGGGAGTCGGTCACCACCAGCACCGCCGCCGCGATGGCGACGATCAGCAGCGCGACGAGCGGGCGGGCGCCGTTGACGCCGGCGCGAGCGGCCTGGATCTGGCCGAACATGACTTCGGCGCGACGCACGCCGGGGTGGACAGTAGGTTGGTCAACGTGAACGAAGCTGGTCATGATGCATCCCTCCTGGGACAGTGTGGTAATCAGTGGTGGCGAACAAGGCCGATGCAGTGATATTAGGGCTTACCCTAGTGCGCATCAACTTTATCTTTCTGATGTTTATCATTCACAGGATTGATGGACGTCAACTTTCGCACGCTCGACCTCAACCTGCTTCGCGTCTTCGACGAAGTGATGGCGGAGCGCAACCTCACGCGCGCCGCCCGCAACCTCTCGATCACGCAACCGGCGGTGAGCAACGCACTGAGGCGCCTGCGCGAAGTGCTGGGAGACGAGCTAGTGCGCCGCTCCGGCGCCGGCGTCGAACCCACGCCGCGCGCGCTGGCGCTGTGGCCGACAGTGCGCGACGCTCTGCGCCAGCTGCAGCACACGCTGGCTCCCGGCGAGTTCGATGCGGGGGTTGCCGACACCACCTTCCTATTAGCGATGGCCGATGCCACCGCGGCCGAACTGGTCCCCGGACTGGTACAGATCGCCGAAAAGGAGGCGCCTGCCATCTCGCTGCGCGTGCTCCCGCTGACCACGCGCGACCCCCGCCGCATGCTGGAACTGGAAGAGGTGGATGTGGCCGTCGGCTATTTCCCGGCAGTGATCGCGAGCCTCGCGGCGCGCGGGCAGTCCGGCGCGGGGGTCGCGTTTGAAACCCAGCGGCTCTACCTGGGCCAGTATGTATGCGTGATGCGGCGCGGGCACCCCCTGGCCAACGCGCCCCTTACGCTCGACGACTATTGCGCGGCGCGGCACCTGCTGGTGAGTTTTTCGGGGCGGCCATACGGCTTCATCGACCAGACGCTGGGCGCCCTGGGCCGTGAGCGGCGCATCGTGGTGACGGTGAACCAGTTCTTCACGGCGGGACGGGTGGTCGCCAACTCTGACCTGCTGACAGTGCTGCCGCGCCACTTCGTGACCGTGACCGGCATCGACGACCAGTTGGTGCTGCGCGACCTGCCCTTCGACCAGCCGCCGGTGCATGTGGATGCCATCTGGCACCGGCGCGCCCAGCACGGGCATGCGCACGAATGGCTGCGAACGGCGTTGTTGCGCTCGGCAGCCGCGGCTTTCGCCGGGTCGGTCCTTGGGCAGAAGGTGCCCGGCTGACCGGAGAGATCAGCGAACGACGCTGAGCCAGGCCGAGGCGGCGGCGCGCAGTTCCTGCGCGTCGTGGGCTCCACGGCCGGCGCGCATGTCGGCGCTTTCCATCAGCGCGGCGGCATGGCTGGCCGGGGCGTTGGCAGCGGTGGAACGGAAGAAACGGGCCACTTGGGCAATGAGGCTGAACATGACAGTGCGCGGCTCGTGGCGGCGCTGGAGTGGTTGATGGTTCAAGAATAAGGGTTATCCCTAGTAATTCAAGCCAAGCCTTATGCGCTTCATGCATGGGGCAATTCACCTAGACTGCCCCGACGATGAAGCTTCAACTGCTCTCCGACCTGCACCTGGAGTCCCATCCCCGCTTCCATGCCGAGCCCGTGCCGGGTGCCGACATGCTGATCCTTGCGGGCGACATCGGCTCCTACCAGCAGGGCTCCCGCCTGACCGATGCCGACTTCGGCCTGGGCCGATTTTCGCCCCGCAACGGCTGGCCGGTGCCGGTGGTCTATGTGCCAGGCAACCATGAATACGACAACCTCGATTTCGACGAGACCCACGGCCGCCTGCGCGCACTCTGCGAGGAGCTCGACATCCTCTGGCTGGAGCGCGAAACGCGGGTGATCGACGGCATCCGCTTTGTCGGCACGACGCTGTGGGCTGATTTCGACGCGCTGGCCGAACCCGCCGACAGCCTGGCCGAGGCGCTCAAGAAACGCGGCAAGGCAATGCGCGCGGCCGATTTCTACCTTGAAAAAGCGGCCACCATGCGTAACGGCGAACTCTTCCTCGCCCCCCAGCTGCGGGACCAGGCGCTGGCCTGCCAGGCCTGGCTCACCGAGGCGCTGGCCGAGCCTTTCGACGGCACCACGGTGGCCATCACCCACTTCGCACCCAGTCTCGAGAGCGGCGACCCGCGCTACGGCCTGACGCCCGGCACGGCCGGTTTCTGCAATGCGCTGGACGAACTGCTGCCCCACGCCAAGCTGTGGCTGCACGGTCATCTGCATTGCCCTTCCGACTATGTGAAGAATGGTTGCCGCGTGGTAGCCAATCCGCTGGGCTACGCGCGAAATGGCGAGCAGGAGGGCTTCAGGCCCCACCTGCTGATCGACGTGCGCTGAAAAGAACATCGGCACGCGCTGTAACACGGTAACGGCCGGCAACGTACGCGCCACTGCCGCTGTGTAGACTGATCCGAGCCCATCTCACCGATGGAGGAGAGCGCCATGACGCAACAGCAAGAACAACGACGCACTTTCCTGAAACAGACCGCGGGCGCCGCCGCTGCCACCGGCCTGCTGGGTGTCTGGCCACGGGCTTTCGCCCAGGGTCCGGGCGAAGGCGCGGGCAAGGCCATGGGCCAGTTGTCGATGGTCGAGATGTCACGCCGCCTCGCCGCCGGCTCCCTCAGCAGCAGCCAACTGGTGGAGGAAGCGCTGGCCGCCATCCAGAACCCGGCCGGCGAAGGCGCTCGAACCTTCATACGCGTGCACGCCGACTCGGCCCGCGCCGCTGCGGCGCAGCTCGACACCGAACGCAAGAGCGGCCGCGCGGCCGCTTCGCCGATCGCCGGCATCCCGATCTCGCTCAAGGACCTGTTCGACGAAGCCGGCATCACCACGCTCGGCGGCTCGACAGTGCTGGCCGGCCAGCCGCCGGCGGCGCGCGATGCCCTCGTGGTCGAGCGGCTGCGGCGCGCCGGCGCGATCATCATCGGGCGCACCAATACAGTCGAGTTCGCCTACACCGGCCTCGGCATCAACCCGAACTACGGCACGCCGAAGAACGTCTACGACCGCGCGACCGGCCGCATCCCGGGCGGCTCGACTTCGGGCGGCGCGATCTCGGTGGCCGACGGCATGGCGGCCGGCGCCATCGGCACCGACACGGGCGGCTCGCTGCGCATTCCGGCCGCCCTCAACGGGCTGGTGGGCTTCAAGCCGACACAGCGGCGCATTCCGCTGGACGGCGTGATGCCGTTGTCGACCTCCTTCGACTCGGCCGGACCGATGGCCTGGACGGTGGAGGACTGCGCCCTGCTCGACTCCGTGCTGGCCGCCGAACTGCCGCGCCCGCTGCGCGTGCTGCCGTTGCGCGGCCTGCGTTTCGCGGTGCCCAAGACCTTTTTCCAGGACGACCTGTCGCCGCCCGTGGCCGCGGCCTTCGCGTCGGCGCTGGCCAAGCTCTCGGCCGCCGGCGCCACGGTCACCGAACTGCCCATGGCCGAGTTCGCGAAGGCGCCGACCATCAACCCGCGCGGCATGATCACCGCCGCCGAGGCCTTCGCCTGGCACCGCGACTTCATCAAGAACGCCGCCGCCAAGTACGACCCGCGCGTGCTCGCCCGCATCAAGACAGGCGAAACCATCACCGCGCCCGACTACCTGCAGCTGCAGGCGCTGCGCCGCCAGTTCATCCGCTCGATCAACACGGCGGCCGCCGGCTACGACGCCATGCTGATGCCCACCACGCCCGACATCGCACCACCGATCGCCGACGTGCTGAAGGACGACGACACCTACTACCGCATCAATGCCCGCATGCTGCGCAACCCCTCCGTGGTGAATCTGTTCGACGGCTGCGCGCTCTCGGTGCCTTGCCACGACGTCGGCACGGCGCCGGTCGGGCTGATGGTGGCCGGCATCGGCAACACCGACCACCGGCTGCTCGCGGTCGGCGCGGCGGTGGAAGCCGTGGTGACGCCGCGGCGCGCGCTCAGCAGCTGATACGGCACCCGCCTGCGCGACGGCCTCTTCGCGAGTCCTGGCAGGCGCAGCGGATGCCGACGGATCGGCGAAACAGCCCTTGCCCGCTCAGGCGCTGCGGCCCTTGGACACCAGGCGAATGCCGGGCATCAGCTCGGCCGCCAGCTCCGGCCGCTCCAGCGCGTAGTCGAGGTTCATGCGCGCGATCTCGACGTGCTCTTCGCCCAGCGCCTGCGCCCGCGAGCCCTGGCCGCGCTCGATGGCCTGCACCATCGCGTGGTGCGTGCGGTGCGCCTGACGCATCCACTGCTGGCCCTCTTCCATGGACGACTGCATTGGCAGCATGGCGCTCGGCGCGGCGAAAGGCTGGCCGCCCAGCATGTCCATCACGCGCTTGAGCGCGAGGTTGCCGCATCCGTCGACGATCAGCTTGTGGAAGCGGTCGTTCATCTCGACGTAGGCCGCGTAGTCGTCGATCTCCATGCTGGGCTTGTTCACCGCGCGGTCGCCGGCTTCCAGGCAATCCTTCAGGTCGCGCAGCAGCTGGCGCGGCGCACCGTCCTCGGCCAGCAGGCGTGCCGCGAAGCCTTCGATCACGCCGCGCACGCGAATGGCGTCGGCCACTTCCTGCGAGGTGAAGCGCCGCATCTGGTAGCCGCCCGAGGGCGACTGCTCGATCAGCCCTTCGTGCTCCAGGCTGGCCAGCGCCAGCCGCACCGGCGTGCGCGAGGCCCCGAGCTTCTCGGCCAGCGGGATCTCGGCCAGCCGCTCTCCGGGCACGAATTCGCCCTTGAGGATCATGTCGCGCAGTTGCACGAGCACGCGGGATTGTTGGGAGTCCATCGCCGAATTCTAGGAGACACACCCGCCATTGCACGCAGCATATTTAGCCTGGCTCGGATGTTGCATGCACAACTAAGAGACAAGTGTCAAAAACCGACGATACGCTCAGCATTTACCCTGATTTTTGCCTTCCCAAGCCCCAGATTGGGGCTGAATCGCAGATGAAAGTTTGACCTGGATCGAGGATCACCAAGAGAATGCATACAGTTGCATGCAATAAATGCAAGCCTCTTTCCACAGTCCCCACGATGGAGCCCGCACGATGATCAGCGCAGAGCAGAACGTTTTTCTCACCCGCGTCGGACCCGGCGCCCCCGCCGGCAAGCTGCTGCGCCGCTACTGGCAGCCGGTGGCCCTGGCCGACGAACTGGCGGGCCCGCGCCCGGTCAAGCCGGTGAAGCTCATGGGGCAGGACTTCGTCCTGTTCCGTGACGAGAGCGGCCAGCTCGGCATGCTCGACCGCGACTGCCCGCACCGCGGCGCCGACCTCGCCTTCGGCCGCCTCGAGAACGGCGGCATCCGCTGCGCCTTCCACGGCTGGCTGTTCGACGCCAAGGGCAACTGCCTCGAGACCCCCGCCGAGCCCGCCACCAGCAAGCTGTGCAGCCGCATCAAGCAATCGGCCTACCCGGTGGTCGAGAGGGCCGGCGTGGTCTTCGCGTACATCGGCGAGGGCGAGCCCCCGGCCTTCCCCGAGTTCGACTGCTTCGTGGCGCCCGACAGCCACACCTTCGCCTTCAAGGGCCTGTTCGAGTGCAACTGGCTGCAGGCGCTCGAGGTGGGCATCGACCCGGCGCACGCCTCGTACCTGCACCGCTTCTTCGAGGACGAAGACACCTCCGAGAGCTACGGCAAGCAGTTCCGCGGCGCCTCGGCCGACTCCGACATGCCCATCACCAAGGTACTGCGCGAGTACGACCGGCCCGACATCAGCGTCGAGCCCACCGACTACGGCTTTCGCCTGAAGGCGCTGCGCAAGCTGTCCGAAGACACCACCCACGTGCGCGTGACCAACGTGGTGTTCCCGCAGGCCTTCGTGATCCCGATGAGCGCGGAGATGACCATCTCGCAATGGCACGTGCCGGTGGACGACACGCACTGCTACTG
Organism: Variovorax sp. Varisp85; assembly: GCF_047304045.1. Lineage (NCBI taxonomy): Bacteria > Pseudomonadati > Pseudomonadota > Betaproteobacteria > Burkholderiales > Comamonadaceae > Variovorax > Variovorax sp. Varisp85. The sequence continues at coordinate 19,948 of NZ_JBGLYN010000089.1, read as the reverse complement.
GTACGCCATCTTCACCAGCTTCACCGGCCCGGTCGACAAGCAGCAGATGCGCGACCAGCGCCTGAAGCTCTACGAGCTGCCCGACTACACCTCGCGCAAGAACAAGCGCAACAACTACGGCTACAGCATCGAGGAGCAGCTGACCGAAACCTACACCGGCATGGGCGACGACATCAACGTGCACGACCAATGGGCGGTGGAGTCGCAGGGCCCGATCCAGGACCGCACGCGCGAGCACCTGGGCAGCACCGACAAGGGCATCATTGCCTACCGTCGCGTGCTGGTGAAGGCTATCGAGGCCACGCTGGCCGGCGAGAGCGCACCGATGCTCATCGACGCCGCACAGGCCAGCGCGATGACCGGGCCGCCCTCCATCGACGGCATCGGCCGCAACATCAGCGACGAAGCCGCCACCGAGGCCTACTGGCAGGACGCCGACCGCGCGCGCCGCCTGAAGTCCGACTGGGCCTCTGCACGGCTCGCTGCCTGAACACGCGCCATGACCAGCCACACATTCGTCGACCGCTTCGGTCTCTGGTCCGACGACCAGCACGCGCAAGCCAGGGAACTGGTGCGCCGCATCGACAGCGGCGAGGTCGACCTCGTCCGCTTCGCCTGGCCCGACCAGCACGGCATCCTCCGCGGCAAGACGCTGGTCGCCGCCGAGGCGCGCTCGGCCCTCTGGGAAGGCGTGAACCTCACCTCCACCCTGCTGGCCAAGGACACATCCCACAAGACCGTGTTCCCGGTGTTCACGCAAGGCGGCGGCTTCGCCATCGAAGGCCTGCAGGGCGGCGCGGACTTCACCATCGTGGCGGACCCCGCCACGTTCAAGGTGCTGCCATGGTCGTCGCGCACCGGCTGGGTGATGTGCGACGCCTACATGGCCGACGGCACGCCCTGCCCCTTCGCGACGCGGCAGATCCTGCAGCGCGCGGTGCGCCAGCTCGACGAGCTGGGTCTGGACTTCATCGCCGGCCTCGAAGTGGAGTTCCACGTCTTCAAGCTCGACGACGCGCGCATGGGCCTGTCCGATTCGGGCCAGCCGGGCGAGCCGCCGCGCGTGTCGCTGCTGTCGCACGGGCACCAGTACCTCACCGAGCTGCGCTACGACCGCGTCGACACGCTGATGGAGCTGCTGCGCTCGAACCTCATCGCGCTCGGCCTGCCGCTGCGTTCGCTCGAGATCGAGTTCGGCCCGAGCCAGTTCGAGTTGACCTTCGGCCCCACCGCCGGCGTGATGCCCGCCGACACCATGGTGCTGCTGCGCAGCGCCATCAAGCAGATCTGCCAGCGCGCCGGCCTGCATGCCACCTTCATGTGCCGCCCGAAGATCCCGAACGTGATGTCCAGCGGCTGGCACCTGCACCAGTCGCTGCGCCGCAAGAGCGACGGTGTGAACGCGTTCATGCCGCAGGCCGAGGGCCAGACCCTGAGCGAAATCGGCATGCACTACCTCGGGGGCCTGAAGGCGCACGCCTGCGGCGCGGCGGCGCTGGCGAGCCCCACCATCAACGGCTACCGGCGCTACCGCCCCTTCTCGCTCGCGCCCGACCGTGCGATCTGGGCACGCGACAACCGCGGCGCGATGCTGCGCGTGCTCGGCGGGGTGGGGCAGAACGCCTCGCGCATCGAGAACCGCGTGGGCGAGCCGACGGCCAATCCGTACCTGTACCTCGCGTCGCAGCTGTTCTCGGGCCTGGACGGCATCCACCACAAGACCGACCCCGGCCCTTCGGCCGACGCGCCTTACGAAACGCCGGCCGAACAACTGCCGCGCTCGTTGGGCGAGGCGCTGGCCTGCCTGCGCCGCGACGAAATGCTCAACGCGCAGATGGGCAAGACCTTCGTCGACTACCTCTGCCACATCAAGGAAGCGGAGATCGCCCGCTTCAACCTCGAGGTCTCGGAATGGGAGCACCGAGAGTATTTCGACATGTTCTAGCCCCGAGACCCATGCCCACGATCCACTACATCCTCAAGGACGGCGCCACGCGCGCGGTCGACGCCAAGGTCGGCGCCAGCGTGATGGAGACCGCCATTCGCGGCAACGTGCGCGGCATCGACGCCGAGTGCGGCGGCTGCTGCTCCTGCGCCACCTGCCACGTCTACGTGGACGACGCCTTCGTCGACCTGCTGCCACCGCCCGACGACATGGAGAGCGCGCTGCTCGACGCCGTCGCCTCCGAGCGCAAGCCTGGCTCGCGCCTGAGCTGCCAGCTCAACATCACCACGGCCTTCGATGGCCTCACGGTGCGCGTGCCCGATACCCAGATCTGAAGCGCGGCTCGGGCATCATCGCCCGCTTTGCACATCCGGTTACACGACAGCGGCGCCCGAGCGGCCGCATCCATTCCACCTGAAAGGCGTTTTCCAATGACGATGACCAAGAGAACCATCCTCTCGACCCTGCTGCTGGCCGGCCTCGGCCTGCTGGGTGCCGCGGCGCAGGCCGCCGACGAGCCGCTGCGCATCGGCCTCATTGCCACCTACTCCGGCCCCTACGCCGACTACGGCCGCCAGTTCGACGCCGGCATCGCGCTCTATCTGAAGGAGCATGGCGGCAAGGTCGGTGGCCGCACGGTTGAGATCATCAAGAAAGACACCGCCGGCCCCGCGCCCGACGCCGCCAAGCGCATCGCGCAGGAGCTGATCGTGCGCGACAAGGCGAGCATCCTCACCGGCCTGGACTTCAGCCCCAACGCATACGCAGTGGGCGCCATCGCCACGCAGGCCAAGATCCCGACCATCGTGATGAACGCCGCCTCCTCGGCCATCACCACCAGTTCGCCCTACGTGGCGCGCCTGTCGTTCACCGTGCAGCAGGTCACCGACCCGATGGCGCGCTACATGCTCAAGGAAGGCATCAAGGACGCGTACACGGTCGTGGCCGACTACGCCTCGGGCGTCGATGCGGAAACCGCCTTCAAGAAGACCTTCACCGCCGGCGGCGGCAAGGTCTCGGGCGAAGTGCGCACGCCGATGAACAACCCCGACTTCTCGGCCTACGTGCAGCGCATCAAGGATGCCAAGCCCCAGGCCGTGTTCTTCTTCTTCCCCTCGGGCGTGATGCCGCCGGCCTTCCTGAAGGTGTGGAAGGAGCGCGGCATGGAACAGGCCGGCATCAAGCTCTACGCCACCGGCGAGGCCACCGACGACAGCTACCTCGACGCCACCGGCGACGTGGCGCTGGGCCTGGTCACCAGCCACCACTACTCCTTCGCGCACCCCTCGGCCAAGAACCAGAAGTTCGTGAAGGACTTCGCCGCCGACAACGGCACCAAGCTGCGCCCGAGCTACTTTGCCGTGACCGCCTACGACGCCATGGCCGCCATCGACCTCGCGCTGGCCAAGACCAAGGGCGACACCGGCGGCGACAAGTTCATGGACGCGCTCAAGGGCCTGAGCTTCGAGAGCCCGCGCGGCCCGATCGAGATCGATGCGGCCACGCGCGACATCGTGCAGACCGTCTACATCCGCAAGACGGAGCGCGTGAACGGCCAGCTGGTGAACGTCGAGTTCGACAAGTTCGACCGCGTGAAAGACCCGGCCAAGGAAGCCGCCGCCAAGTAAGCAAGCCAGCAGGAAATTCATGGGCATCGTGATCTTCGATGGAGTGGCCTACGGCATGCTCCTGTTCCTCATCGGCGTGGGCCTGTCCATCACGATGGGGCTCATGAATTTCGTCAACCTCGCGCACGGCAGTTTCGCGATGGTGGGCGGCTACACGGCCAGCGTGCTGATGAACCACTTCGGCCTGGGCTTCAGCCTCTCGCTGGCAGCGGCCTTCGTGTCGGCGGCGGTGGTGGGCGCGGTGCTGGAGTTCGTGTTCTACCGGCGGCTGTACCGCGCGCACCCGCTCGACCAGGTGCTGTTGTCGATCGGCGTGGTGTTCGTGTCGATCGCCGCGTTCACGTACTTCTTCGGCCCGACGATGCAGCCCTTCACGCTGCCGCCGGCACTCGACGGCCAGGTGTCGCTGCTGGGCCTGGAGGTGGGCCGCTACCGTCTGTTCCTGATCGTCTGCGGCGTGGCCGTGCTGCTTGCGTTGCTGCTGGGCCTGGGCAAGACGCGCTATGGCGCGATGGTGCGTGCGGCGGTGGACAACCAGCGCGTGGCGGGCGGCACCGGCATTCACGTGCAGCGCCTGTTCTTCCTGACCTTCTCCCTGGGCTGCGGCCTCGCCGGTCTTGGCGGTGCGTTGAGCCTCGGCATGCTGGGGCTGGAGCCGTCGTTCCCGCTCAAGTACCTCGTCTACTTTCTGATGGTGGTGTGCGTGGGCGGCGCGGGCACCGTCACCGGGCCGTTCATCGCGGCGCTGCTGGTCGGCATCGTCGACGTGGCGGGCAAGTACTACCTGCCTGAAGCTGGCGCCTTTCTGATCTACGTCTTCATGATCGTCATGCTGCTGGTGCGGCCCAACGGCATCGTCGCGAAGAAGGGGCTCGCATGATGTGCGCGTTTCCTTCGGGGTGCACTCACGCCGACACGGTGGACATTCGCGGAGGGGGAGTACCCGACGCCCTGTGCACGCACCCCGAACAGCAGCGCTCAAGACAAGCACAAGCGATAGAACGCGCATGAAGCCAGTCACCCTCTCCCCCACTCAACTGCGCGCTGCCGAAATCGCCTTCTGGCTGGCTTTGGCGTCGAGCTTCTTCCTGCTGCCCGACAAGCTCACGCTGATGAGCCAGGTGATGATCTTCGGCCTCTTCGCGGTGTCGCTCGACATGGCGCTGGGCTATGCGGGCATCCTCACCGTGGGCCATGCGGCCTTCTTCGGTGCTGGTGCGTACGCGGCCGGCCTGCTCGCCAAGTACGGCTGGAGCGAGCCCTTCACCGGCCTGCTGTTCGCACTCGCGGTGTGCGGCGTACTGGGCTATGTGCTGAGCTACCTCGTCGTGCGCGGCGCCGACCTCACACGGCTCATGATCACCATCGGCGTGTGCGTGCTGCTGTTCGAAGTGGCCAACCGCCTCTCGGGCATTACCGGTGGCACCGACGGCTTGCAAGGCGTGGCGATTGCACCCGTGCTCGGCCTCTTCGACTTCGACCTCTACGGCAAGACCGCCTTCGGCTATGCCTTCGGCGTGGTGCTCGCGATGTTCCTGCTCGTGCGGCGGGTGCTGCGCTCACCCTTCGGCCTGGCTCTTCGCGGCATCCACGACAGCCGCAAGCGCATGCTCGCCATCGGCTCGCCGGTGGAGGCGCGGCTGCGCATGGCCTATGCCTTCTCGGCCGCGGTGGCCGGCGTGGCGGGGGCGCTGCTGGCGCAGACCACGCAGTTCGTCGGCATCGAGTCGATCGGCTTCAATCGCTCGGCCGAAGTGCTCATCATCCTCGTGCTGGGCGGCACCGGCCGTCTGTACGGCGGACTGATCGGCGCCATCGTCTACATGCTCGTGCACGACTGGTTCGCCGACATGACCCCCCAGTACTGGATGTTCTGGCTCGGCATCTTCCTGATCGCGGCGGTCATGCTGGGCCGCGGCGGCATCATGGGCGCGCTGTCGCGCTTCGTTCGCACGGGGAAGGCGCGATGAGCTCGAGCACCACGCACACCTTGCGCACCCAGGGCCTGGGCATCCGCTTCGGCGCGTTCCAGGCCGTGAGCGACGTGAGCCTGTCGCTCGAACCCGGCGCGCGGCAAGCGCTGATCGGCCCCAACGGCGCCGGCAAGACCACGCTCATCAACCTGCTCACCGGCGTGTTCAAGCCCACCAGCGGCTCGATCCACATGGGCGAACGCGACATCACGCGCCTGTCGTGCGACAAGCGCGCACGCATGGGCCTGGCGCGCACGTTCCAGATCAACACGCTGTTCCCCAGCCTCACGCCGCTGCTGTCGGTGGTGCTGGCGATCAGCGAGCGCGAAGGGCTGGGCGCCACCTGGTGGCGGCCGCTCAAGGGCTGCAGCGCGGTGTTCGACGAAGCGCATGCGCTGCTCGGCACGCTCAGGCTCGACAGCCTGGCCGACGTGCCCGTGGCCGAGCTGGCCTACGGCAAGCAGCGCCTGCTCGAGATCGCGCTGGCGCTCGCGGCCAAGCCCCGCATCCTGCTGCTCGACGAGCCCGCCGCCGGCGTGCCGCAGGACGAGAGCGGCGAGCTGTTCGAGGCCATCGCGGCGCTGCCGCAGGACATCAGCGTGCTGTTCATCGAGCACGACATGAAGCTCGTCTTCCGCTTCTCGCGCCGCATCTCGGTGCTGGTCGGCGGACGCATCCTCACCGAGGGCACGCCTTCGGACATCGGCGCCGACCCGCGCGTGCGCGAGGTCTACCTGGGAAGCTCGCATCACCATGCCTGAAGCACTCGCCTTCGACCGCATCACCGCCGGCTACGGCAACGCCGTCGTGCTCGACCGGCTCGACTTTTCGCTGCAGCAAGGCGAGAGCCTCGCCATCCTCGGGCGCAACGGCGTGGGCAAGACCACGCTGCTGGAAACGCTGATGGGCAACACCCGCGTGATGCAGGGCGCGATCCGTTGGCAGGGCGCCGACATCTCGCGCTGGCCGTCGCACCAGCGCGTGCGTGCGGGGCTGGGCTGGGTGCCGCAGGAGCGCGAGGTGTTCCCGTCGCTCACGGTGGAAGAAAACCTCACCGTGATCTCGCGGCTCGGCGGCTGGAACCTCCAGCGCGTCTACGACTTCTTCCCGCGCCTGCGCGAGCGGCGCGGCAACTACGGCAACCAGCTCTCGGGCGGAGAACAGCAGATGCTGGCCATCGGCCGCGCGCTGATGACCAACCCCAAGCTGCTGCTGCTCGACGAGCCGATGGAGGGCCTCGCGCCGATCATCGTGGAAGAGCTGGCTGCTGCTATTCGCCGTTTGTGCGAGTCGGAAGGACTGGCGTCGATCGTGGTGGAGCAGCACCCTGTGCTGGCGCTGGAGATGACCCACAAGGCCATCGTGCTGGAGCGCGGGACCGTCGTGCACGCGGGGCCCAGCAGCGAACTGGCTTCGAACCAGGAACTGCTGGAAGGCTTGCTGGGCGTCGGGGTTTGATTGCCAGAACACCGCGGAACCGGCTTTGCCGGGCCGCAGGTGTTGCCCCCGGCGAGGGGGTTGGCGAAGCGACACGAAGTGCGCGAAGCCCGGGGGAGGACCAGGCCTAGCTCAGCATCTGCCCACGGCTGCCGATCACGGCCACGTCCACGAACTGGCCGCCTTCACGGTTCGTGCGGCCGTAGTTGATCTTCACCCCACCCAGGTCGAAGTTCTCGATGCTCGCCAGTCCCGACATCACCGAGGCACGCGTCAGCGAGCCGCCGGCGCGGCGCATGCCTTCCGCCAGCACGGCCGCGTTCATGTAGCCCTCGAGGCTCGTGAGCGAGAACTCCTTGACGCCGCTGGCCACCATGTCGGCCTGGTAGCGGCGCACGATCTCGTACTTGGTCGAATACGGCGACGGCACCACGATCACGAAGCCCAGGCCGCGCGCCAGGTCGCCCATGGCCGCGAGCGCGCTGGCCGTGATCGACAGGCCGTAGGCCGAGCTGCTGTTGCCCGCTTCGCGCAATGCCTTCAGGAACACCGGTGCCGTGCCGGCCAGGCCGACCACGATGACCTGCGGCTTGGCCTTGGCGATGGCGTCGGCGGCGGGGCCGACTTCCATGCTGGTGGTGTTGGGCGTGGTCGCGATCACCGCCGGCTCCAGCTTGGCCTTGACCAGCGCATTCTTGAAGGCCCCCAGCACCGACTGGCCGAGCGGATCATCCGAATGCACGAGGCCGATACGGCTCTGGCCCAGCACGATGGCCGTGCTCACGAGCTTGTCGACTTCCTGGTCGTAGTTGGCGCGCACCCAGAAGGTGTTCGGCGAAACCTTCTTGCGCAGCGAGATGGTGCCGGTGATCGGGCCGACCACGGCGATGCCGGGGACCGCATCCATCACCGCGGCCGTCTGGCGCGTGCCCAGCGGATGCACCAGCGCGAGCACCGAGCTGTCCTTCTCGAAGGCCAGCGCGTTGGCCTTGGCCACCTCGGGCTTGAACGTGTCGTCTGCAATCACGAGCTCGACCTTGGTACCGTTGATGCCGCCCGCCTTGTTCAGCGCGTTGAAGAACGCGCTCGACCCCTGGTAGAGACCCTGCCCGTTGGCCTTCTCGACACTGCTGTTGTCGAAGGTAGCGCCGACGCGCACCGCCCGCGTCTGCGCAAGCGCCGGAAATCCCAAGCCCGCTGCAGCGGTTGCGGCCAGCCCGGTCAGCGCACGGCGACGGCTGGTGGAAAGCGGCGCAATCGATTCGCGCGGCACAGGAACGGTCATGGGGGAAATCTCCAGGAGCCCTCCAAAGGGCAGTGACAAAACTTCACATTTCTACTAGAAATGTAACGCACTCCCTCCTCCTGGAAAGGACGTTCGGACTCAGCCAGTCAGCTGTCTACAACAGTTCCTCGCCCACGATGGGCAGCAGCAGCCAGTTCTTGAAGCGCAGCCAGAGGAATTCGCCGGGTTCGTCCTCGTGGACGATGTCGCCGCCGGCATCGTCGTACTCGAGCCACTGCACGCGCCGGCCGTCGGGCCCGAGCCGCAGCCTGTAGCCCAGGTTGAGGCGCTCGCCGCCGAGCAGCTTGTCGTAGTCCTTCACCAGTTCCGGGCTGTCGATCACGAGGCCCATTTCGGTATTGACGGCGGCCGAGCGGTGGTCGAGGTTCATCGAGCCGACGAAAAACCGGTCGTCGTCGACCACTGCGAGCTTGGCGTGCAGCCGGCTGATCGACTTGCCGAAATCCCCGAACCGGCCCGAGCGCCCCGTGAGCGTGGGCGCGATCTCGTAGATGGTGACGCCGATCTTCAGCATGTCGGCGCGGTAACGCTCGTAGCCTGCGTAGGCGAGCGGCTCGTCGGTCGCACCGAGCGAGTTGGTGACCACCGTGATGCGTCCGCCCTGCTCGATGGCCTTCTTCATCATCGCCATGCCGCGCGCGCCGGGAATGAAGTACGGCGAGCCGATCTTGACCTCGCGCTTCGCCGAATTGATGACGCCGAGCGCGCCCTCGGTCACGCTGCCCTCGAAGGCCGCCTCGGGCTTGCGCGTGATCTTCTCGGGGTCGTCCACGAACAGCTTGAACGGCGCCCAGTGGCGATCGACATCGCCGGTGATCAGCTCCTGGCCCACCGGCGGCTTGTCGAGGACGTCGCGCGGGCGCATCGGCACGTCGGGCACCGCGGTGCGAGCGATGGCGTCGAAGCGCTTCTGCGCCTCTTCCACCGGCATGCGCAGCGGCGCGATCTGCTCGATGGGACGCACGTGTTCGCTGTTCCAGTAGCGGTCGAAGCCCTCGGACATCTGGCGCACTACGGGGCCGCTGGACAGCACGTCCATGTCGATGAAGTTCGCCGCCGTGCTGCGCATGAAGTACTCGTTGGCGATATTTCTGCCGCCCGACACCGCGAAGCTGTTGTCGGCCACCAGCAGCTTGTTGTGCATGCGATGGTTGATGCGGCCGAAGTCGGTCAATGAAGACAGCAGCCGCGCCGACAGCGAATTGGCGCGCGAGGGCAGCGGGTTGAACAGCCGCACCTCGATGTTCGGGAAGGCCGACAGCGTGCTGAAGACCTCGTCCTCGCCGGCCGTGTAGAGATCATCCACCAGCAGGCGCACGCGCACGCCGCGCGCGGCGGCTTCGCGCAGCTCCTTGAGCAGCAGCAGGCCGACGTCGTCCTTCTGGATCAGGTAGTACTGCACGTCGAGCGATTTCTCGGCATGCCGCGCGAGCGAGATGCGGGCGTCGAAGGCAAACGCCGCCTCTGGCAGCAGGCGGAAGCCCGAGAGCGCGGCGGACCCGCCCGGCATTCCCTTGGCCGCCAGCTGCCCGAGCTCGGTCTGCGCCACGTCGGTGATCGCCGCGACGTTCGCGCGCGGCACGGGCGGCGGCAGGCTGACGCAGCCGGCCAGCCATGCGGCCGCAACAAAGCCCAGGAAGGCGGCGAAACGACGAACGATGAAAGCGCGCATGGCCCGAACTGTAGCTCGCGGCGGGCCGCAGCGGCGACCTATGATCGACCCGCAAAAAAGGAAAGAGAAGCGTGCTCAACGGCTTGTGGCTGGGTTTCTTCGGGATGGCGGCGCTGGCGGCGCTGGGGCGGTGGCTCGTGGGGGGCGACCCGACCGTGTTCGCGGCCCTGGTCGAAAGCCTGTTCGCGATGGCGCGGCTGGCAGTCGAGGTGATGGTGCTGCTGTTCGGCACGCTCACGCTGTGGCTGGGCTTCCTGCGCATCGCCGAGGCGGCGGGGCTGGTCGGCTGGCTGGCGCGGCTGCTGGGGCCGCTGTTCCGGCGCCTCATGCCGGGCGTGCCGGCGGGGCATCCGGCGCTCGGGCTCATCACGATGAACTTCGCGGCCAATGCGCTGGGGCTGGACAACGCCGCCACGCCCATCGGCCTGAAGGCGATGCGCGAGCTGCAGCGGCTGAACCCCGACCCGGTGACGGCCACCAACGCGCAGATTCTCTTTCTGGTGCTCAACGCTTCGTCGCTGACCCTGCTGCCGGTCACCATCTTCATGTACCGCGCGCAACAGGGCGCGGGCGATCCGACGCTGGTGTTCCTGCCGATCCTGCTGGCCACCAGCGCCTCGACGCTGGTCGGGCTGCTGTCGGTGGCGGTGGCGCAGCGCCTGCGGCTGTGGGACCCGGTGGTGCTGGCCTACCTCGTGCCCGGCGCGCTGCTGCTGGGCGGCTTCATGGCGCTGCTGGGCACGCTGTCGGCGGCGGCCATCGCGTCGCTGTCGTCGCTGCTGGGCAACCTCACGCTGTTCGGCGTGGTCATGGTGTTCCTGCTGGCCGGGGCGATCCGCCGCGTGAAGGTGTACGAGTGCTTCATCGAAGGCGCGAAGGAAGGCTTCGACATCGCGAAGAACCTGCTGCCGTACCTCGTCGCGATGCTGTGCGCGGTCGGCGTGCTGCGGGCCTCGGGCGCGCTCGACGTCGTGCTCGGCGGCCTGCGCTGGCTGGTACACGCAGGCGGCTTCGACGCGCGCTTCGTCGACGCCATGCCCACCGCACTGGTCAAGCCCTTCTCGGGCAGCGCGGCGCGCGCGATGCTGATCGAGACCATGAAGAGCCAGGGCGTCGACAGCTTCCCCGCGCTGGTGGCCGCCACCATCCAGGGCAGCACCGAGACCACCTTCTACGTGCTGGCCGTGTACTTCGGCGCGGTGGGCATCCAGCGCGCGCGGCATGCGGTGGCGTGTGCGTTGCTGGCCGAGCTGGCGGGCGTGGTGGCCGCCATCGCGGTGTGCTACTGGTTCTTCGGCTGAGCCTTGGGCTCGACGATCGGGAACATCGGCTCGAAGGTGTCGAGCATCGACATCAGTTCCGCCAGCTTCGCGCGGTCCCCGTCGATCTTCACCTTGCCCGCGAGCACCGCCGCAGAAAAGCTCGTCTCCTTCAGCGTGACCGCGTCGAGCGTGGCCCGGCTCAATGTCACCGTGGCGTCTGCACCCGGCTGCCGTCCCGCGATGTGGGTCAGCGCCGAGTTCTCCAGCGTCAGCACGAACTGCTGGTTCGAATCGGTGAAGTTCCAGTTGATGACCATCTTCTTGCCCTCGGCCTTGGCCGCATCGAGCCGCACGCCGAGGAAGTCGAAGAACAGGTCATTGCTCACCGCCTTCAGCGTGTCGGCATTGGAGCTGCTGCCCGCCGGGATCTTCGGCACGCCATTGCGCAACTCCATCGCGCCCACCAGGTAGGCGCTGCGCCACGTGCCGGCCTCCGACTGGTAGCCCAGCTGCTCGAGCGCGTCGGCACCCAGTTCGCGGGCCGCGCGGTTCGACGGATCGGCATACACGACCTGGCTCATCGCGCTGGCCACCCAGCGGAATTCGCCCTTTCCGAAGTCTTCGCGCGCACGGGCCAGCACCGCATCGGCGCCGCCCATGTACTCGAGCGTCTTCTTCGCATAGGCCACAGGCGGCAGCGGGTTCAGGTTGGCGGGGTTGGCGTCGTACCAGCCCAGGTATTTCTGGTACACGGCCTTGGCGTTGTGACTCAGCGTGCCGTAGTAGCCGCGCGCCGACCATTCCTGCTCCAGGCTCGCCGGCATGCGCAGCGTCTCGGCAATGTCGGCGGCGGTGTAGCCCTGGTTGAGCAGGCGCAGCGACTGGTCGTTGATGAACTTGTACATGTCGCGCTGCTTCTTCAGCAGCTCGACGATGCGCTCCTGCCCGAAGGTGGGCCAGTGGTGCTGGGCGATCAGCACCTCGGCCTTGCCGCCGAAAGCCACGCGCGCCTCGTCGATGTACTTCGACCACAGGTTGCCGTCGCGCACCTCGGCGCCGCGGATCGTGTAGAGGTTGTGCATGGTGTGCGTCACGTCTTCCGCCATGTCCAGCACGCGGAACTGCGGCAGGTACATGAGCATTTCCGACGGTGCCTCGGAGCCTGGCACCAGGCGGAACACGAACTGCACGCCATCGATGGTGCGCTCCTCGGTCGGCTTGTCGATGGTGGCCGTGGGCGCGATCAGCGTGACCGTGCCGCGCGCCAGCGCCTTGCCCAACCCCGTGTCGACCTGCCCGCGCACGCCCGGCGGCAGCAGCGAGCCGAACTGGTACTGCGAGCGCCGGCTCATCGCGTTGCCCGCGAGGATGTTCTCGGCCACGGCCGTTTCCATGAAGCCCGCGGGCGCGAGCACCTGCACCTTGCCGGCCTTCACGTCGGCCTCGTCGATCACGCCCTTCACGCCACCGAAGTGGTCGGCATGGCCGTGCGTGTAGATCACCGTGCCCACCGGCTTGCGGGGCCGGTGCCGGTAGTACAGATCGAGCGCGGCGCGCGCGGTTTCGGCGGCCAGCAGCGGGTCGATCACGATCAGCGAGGTATCGCCCTCGACGACGGTCATGTTGGCGATGTCGAAGCCGCGCACCTGGTAGACGCGATCGCTCACCTTGAACAGGCCGTGGATCGCATTGAGCTGCGCCTGCCGCCACAGGCTCGGGTTGACGGTGTCGGCCGGCGCGTCGGCCTTGAGGAAGTCGTACGGCTTCATGCTCCACACAGGGCGCGCGCCGGCACCGGGCACGAGCGCATCTGGCACGGTGCCGACGAAGCCGCGCATCGCGTCCTCGAAGTCCTGCCGGTCGGCGAAGGGCAGCGTCTTCGCCATGTCTGCATTGGCCTGCAAGGTGGAGGGCTGCGGCGCCTTGGGGGCGATCTGCGCGGAAATCGACGATGCGCCCAGCGCGCACGCCAGGGCAACGAGTGCGGTGGAGAAGGAAGAAGGGGTCATCCAACAATTCTGCGAAGCGCTGCAAGCATTGGCAAATGCAAAATATGCGCTGTCTTTTTAACCAGAACGCAAAATGCAGCTGCGCCAGCTCCAGCACCTCGTCGCCCTCGCCGACCAGGGCAGCTTCGGCCGCGCGGCACAGGCCTCGCACCTGTCGCAGCCCGCCCTCTCGCGCAGCATCGAGAACCTCGAGGAGGGCCTGCAGGCGCGCCTGATCGACCGCGCCTACGGCAGCGTGCGCTTCACGCAGGCCGGCGAGCTGGTGCTGGCGCGCGCCCGCGAACTGCTGGCCGACGCGAAGCAGATCGAGCGCGACGTGCTGCAGCTCGAAGGCCTCGCCATCGGCAGCCTCGCGGTGGGCCTCGGTCCCTTCGCCGCCGGCACGCTGGGCCGTGTGGCGCTGTCGCTCATGGCCCAGCGCCACCCGCAGCTGCAGATGCGCATGGAAGTGGCCGACACCGTCACCCTGTGCGAGCGCCTGCAGCGCCGGCAGCTCGACCTGTTCATCGCCGACACGCGCGACCTGACGAAGCGGCAACCCGGCCTGAAGCTCGCGCGCCTGCCCGACGTACCGGTGTCGTTCTTCGTGCGGCCGAAGCACCCGCTGCTGCGGCTGAGGCAGGCGACGCTCGAGAAAATCATGGCCTACCCCGTGGCCGGCCCGCACCTGCCGGCCGAGGTGGCAACGCATTTCGACCGGCAGGCCCGACGGGGCGACCGCAGCGTGTTCAACGTGACCTGCGACGACGCCGGCACGCTGCGGCATCTCGCGCTCACGGCCAACGCGGTGATCCTCGCCCCCGACGCCCCGGGGCCGGGCCACGAAACGGGCGCGCTGGTTCCGCTGCCGGTCGCGGGCCTCGCGCACATGCAGACGCACTACAGCCTCGTGACCCTTGCAGGGCGTACGCTTTCACCTGCCGCCACCGTCTACGCCAGCCTGGTGGCAGAGCTGATGAGCCCGGCCAAGCAGCCGGACAGGCGCTGAGCCAAAATGGTCCTCCGCCCTCCAAGCCTTGCCGCCTTTTTCAGTGACCACCTCCCGCCGGGCCCAGCCGCCCTCCTTTTCGCCCGACGAGTTTCGTGAAGCGCTCGGCATGTTCGCCACCGGCGTCACCATCGTCACCGCACGCGCGGCCGACGGCACGCTGGTCGGCCTCACGGCCAACTCCTTCAACTCGGTGTCGCTTGCGCCGCCGCTGGTGCTGTGGAGCCTGGCGCGCGCGGCCGGCTCGATGCCCGCGCTGAGCACCGGCTCGCACTACGCGGTGAACATCCTCGCGGCCAACCAGAAGGCGCTGGCCGAACGCTTCGCGGCCAAGAACATCGACCGCTGGGCCGACGTGGCCTTCACCGAGGGCCTCGGCGGCGCACCGGTGCTGGTGGGCGCGGCCGCCAGCTTCGAGTGCTTCAACCGCAGCCGCTACGACGAAGGCGACCACGTGATCTTCGTGGGCGAGGTGGAGCGCTGCACGCACGATGCGGGCGCCTCGCCGCTGCTGTTCCACGGCGGGCGCTTCTATACCGAGCATCCCTTGTGATGAAACGCCCTGCGCTGTTGTCCGTCCTGTTGCTCGCTGCGCAGACCGGCATGGCGCAGGAAACGGCGGGGCCGCTCAAGCAGAACTGGTTCGACGATCCGTTCTTCCAGGTGTCCGCAGGCCTGCCCGCCTGCGCGATGCCCGAAGGCCCGTTCTACACGGCCGAGGAACGCCGCCTGCAGACCCACTCGCGGCTGGAGCGCGGCACCAGCTGCTGGCTGGCCGGCAAATGCACCGACAGCAACGCCTACCGCTACGACAAGCCGCTCGCGCCCAAGGTGCGCGCCGCATTGCTGGCGGTGCCGGGCGTGAACAAGGGCAGCGTGTGGGTGATGATCCAGCGCCGCTGGGTGTACCTGCAGGGCTGCGTGCCCAATGCCGCGCTGGCGAAAAAGCTCGAACGCGCCGCGCGCGCCCTGCCCGACGTCGAGACCGTGGTGCCCGACCTGATGGTCGGCACGCGCGGCAAGCCGCCCTACCCTCGGGCCGCGAACTGACGGCGCCTTGCGCGCGGATCACGCTGGCGCGGTACGATCATCGGATGAATCTGGCGGGCAATCCGCCGTGACCGACCGCCCGCCAATGATCCAGCGCAAGACCCATCTCGACAGCCTCGCCATCGGCCTGCTCATTGCCTGCTGCGCCTTCTGGGGCCTGCAGCAGATCCTCATCAAGACCACCGTGGCCGAGGTGCCGCCGCTGTGGCAGGCCTCGATCCGCATGACCGGCGCGGTCGTGCTGCTGTGGCTGTGGTGCGTGTGGCGGCGCGTGCCGCTGTTCGAGCGCGACGGCACGCTGTGGCCGGGGCTGCTGGCGGGGCTGCTGTTCTCGGGCGAGTTCGCCGGCATCTACCTGGGGCTGCAGCACACCAGCGCCTCGCGGCTCACGGTGTTTCTCTACACCGCGCCTTTCTGGGTGTCGCTGCTGCTGCCGCGCTGGGTGCCTGCCGAACGGCTGCGCGGCTTCCAGTGGCTGGGCCTGTTCATCGCGTTCTCGGGCGTGGTGCTGGCTTTCAGCGAGGGCTTCGGCCACATGAGTTCGTCGCAGCTCGTCGGCGACGGGATGGCACTGGCCGCCGGCATGCTCTGGGGCCTGACCACGCTGACGCTGCGCACCACGCGGCTGGCCACGGCCAGTGCAGAGAAGACGCTGTTCTATCAGGTGGCAGTGACGGCGGCGGTGTGCCCGGTGGTGTCGCTCGCGCTCGGCGAGCACTGGAGTTTTTCGTACTCCAGCTGGGCCTGGACCTCCATCGGCCTGCAGACCGTGATCGGCGCCTTCGCCAGCTACCTCACCTGGATGTGGCTGCTGCGGCACTACCCGGCCACGCAGATGTCGTCCTTCACCTTTCTCACGCCGCTGTTCGCGCTGGTGTTCGGCGTGGCGCTGCTGAAGGAGCCGCTCACGGCGCAGCTGATGATGGCGCTGGTCGGCGTCGCGCTGGGCATCGTGCTGGTGAACCGGCGGCCTGCGGTACAACGCAGCGCATGAGCAAGACCACCACGAATTTCCAGCCGGTACTCGACGAGATCGTTGCCTCCCTGCGCCCGCAGCTCGGCCAGGGCGGCACCGTCACCAGCTACATCCCGGCGCTGGCACGCGTCGATGCGCGGCAGTTCGGCATTGCGCTGCGCACCTGCGAGGGCGAAGAGGCCGGTGCGGGCGACTGCGAGACGCCCTTTTCCATCCAGAGCGTGTCGAAGCTCTTCACGCTCACGCTCGCCATGCAGCGCATGGGCGATGCGCTGTGGGAGCGCATCGGCCGCGAGCCCTCGGGCAACCCGTTCAATTCGCTGGTGCAGCTGGAGAACGAACAGGGCAAGCCGCGCAATCCCTTCATCAATGCCGGCGCCATCGCAGTGGCCGACCGGCTGGTGAGCCACGCCAAGGCCAACGGCGGCAGCGCCAAGGCCGACATCCTCGCGCTCATGACGAGCCTGTGCGGCGAGCCCATCGGCTTCGACGACGAAGTCGCGCAATCGGAGGCCGACACGGGCTTTCGCAACATCGCGCTGGCCAACTTCATGAAGAGCTTCGGCAAGATCGACAACGACGTCGCGCCCGTGCTCGATACCTATTTCCACCAATGCGCGCTGCGCATGAGCTGCCGCCAGCTCGCGCGCGCCGCCGCCTACCTGAGCCGCGACGGCGCCCACCCGAT
Source organism: Variovorax sp. Varisp85 (assembly GCF_047304045.1). Lineage (NCBI taxonomy): Bacteria > Pseudomonadati > Pseudomonadota > Betaproteobacteria > Burkholderiales > Comamonadaceae > Variovorax > Variovorax sp. Varisp85. The sequence goes on along the minus strand of NZ_JBGLYN010000089.1, from coordinate 3,014 downwards.
CGACGGCGAGCCTGCGATCACCGGCGAGCGGCAGACGCGCCGCATCAACGCGCTGATGCTCACCTGCGGCACCTACGACGCGGCGGGCGACGTGGCCTTTTCCATCGGCCTGCCCTGCAAGAGCGGCGTGGGCGGCGGCGTCGTGGCCGTGGTGCCCGACAAGCTCACGCTGTGCGTGTGGTCGCCCGCGCTGGACGCCACCGGCAATTCGCTGCTGGGCATGAAGGCGCTCGAGATGTTCGTGGCGCGCACGGGGCTGTCGGTGTTCTGATCGCTCTTCAGGCCGTGGCGGCCAACGGCGCCGAGGCCAGGCAACCCATGCCTTCCAGTGCGGCCTCCACCGCCTCTTCGAGCGGCGTGTGCGGCTCGCGCCCAAGGAAGGCCATCAGCTTCGCGTTGTCCATGCCCACGGGTGTGCGCCACAGATAGCGCATCTCGCGCATCTCGCGGAAGGTGACGACGAAGGGCGAGGCCAGCGTCAGCAGCCACCACGGAAAGGCCGACACGCGCACCGCGGCGCCGGTGCCGCGCGTGCGCCGCGCCACCACCTTGCCGATGGCGCCGCTCATGCGCGTGCCGTCGGCGTCCCAGTGGCCCGCCATGTGGAAGCACGCGAAGGGTTCGAGCCGGTCGCGCCGCGCGAGCAGCTCGACCATGGTGCGTGCCACGTCGGGCAGGTACGACCACTGGTGGCCGACACCGGCGCGGCCCGGGTAGCTCACGGCCTTGACCGGCTGCCCCGCCTTTACCAGCCCCTGCGAGAACCAGTTGTTGCCGGCTTTCGGGCCGAAGAAATCCCCGGCGCGCACGATCAGCACACGGGCGCCCTGGCGGCTCGCGTCTTCGAGGCGCCGTTCCATCTCCACGCGGATCGCGCCCTTGCGGGTGAGCGGGTGCTGCGGCGAGTCTTCGGCCAGCAGCGGGAAGGCGTCGGGGCCGAAGTTGTAGACCGTGCCGGGCAGCACGACGGTCGCGCCCTCGGCCTTCGCGGCGGCGATGGTGTTGTCGAGCATCGGCAGCACCAGCTCCGACCAGCGGCGATAGCCCGGCGGATTGACCGCATGCACGATGACCGCGCAGCCCGTCGCGGCCTGCCTCACGGCCTGCGCATCCATCGCGTCGCCGGCCAGCCAGGTGATGCCGTCGCTGCGGCCTTCGGTCGCGCCGCGCTTGAGTGCGCGCACCTGCCAGCCTGCGTCGCGCAGCTGGCGCGCCACCTCGCCGCCGATGCCGCCCGTTGCGCCAAGAACCAGAACCGTGTCGTTGCGTGCCATGAAATGCTCCAGAACAGTTGTCGATGGACGAATTCTGGATTTGGCGAGGTTCAAAAGGAATTGCCGAACATCAACCAGCAGCTATACATTTCTGTATGACTTCGAACATCGGCTGGGAGCTCTACCGCTCCTTCCTCGGCGTGCTGCGCGAGGGTTCGCTTTCGGGCGCCGCGCGCGCGCTGGGCATCACCCAGCCCACGGCCGGGCGCCACGTGGCCGCGCTCGAGGAGGCATTGGGCGTTGTGCTCTTCACGCGCTCGCAGATCGGCCTGCTGCCGACCGAGGTGGCGCTGGCCTTGCAGACCCACGCCGAGGCCATGGAAAGCACCGCGGCCTCGCTGGAGCGCGCCGCCAGCAGCCATGGTGCGGGCGTGCGCGGCGTGGTGCGGGTGTCGGCCAGCGAGGTGATGGGCGTGGAAGTGCTGCCGCCCATCGTGGCGCGGCTGCGCGAAGCGCATCCGGCGCTGAAGGTCGAGCTGGTGCTGACCAACCGCGTGCAGGACCTGCTGCGGCGCGAAGCCGAAATCGCCGTGCGCATGGTGCGCCCGAAGCAGGAGCAGCTGGTGGCGCGCCGCATCGGCAACATCGAACTGGGCTTTCACGCGCACCGCGACTACCTGGCGCGCCACGGCACGCCGCGCAAGCTCGAGGCGCTGGCCGCGCATGCGGTGATCGGCTACGACCAACCGCCGGCCTTCGTGCGCAAGGCGGGCAAGGCGTGGCCGGGCTATGGCCGCGACGCCTTCTCGCTGCGCACTGACAGCGACCTGGCCCAATTGGCGCTGATCCGCGCGGGTGCGGGCATCGGCATCTGCCAGGTCGGCCTCGCCCGGCGCAGCGACGCGCTGGTGCGCCTGATGCCGCGCACCTTCTCGATGAAACTCGACACCTGGGTCACCATGCACGAGGACCTGCGCCACAGCCCGCGTTGCCGCGCCGCGTTCGACGCGCTGGTCGAGGGACTGCAACAGTACGTTGGCGCACCGGAAGTAGCCGGCACAGAGGGGAAAATGGCCGCCGCGAGAACCCAGGCCACCGAATGACCGACCTTACCGAACCGAACGACTCCGACTCCCTCCCCCTGCAGGAAGACCGCCTCTGGCGCGACGACCGCTGGACCGCCCGCATCATCAAGAACGAGGAAGACGACGGCTGGGCCGTCGAGATGACGCGCCACGGCGACCCCGAGCCGGCACTGGTCGGCCCCTGGACCATGGGCCGCGACAAGAAGAATCCGAAGCCGCTCGACGGCCCCGCCTTCTCCACGCTGGTGAAGACCGCCGCCGAAGTCATCCGCCGCCACGAGCAGCAGCTGCACGCCACGCTCAACAGGAGCGTGACCGTCACCACGCGCGATGACCGGCGCGTGCGCGTGGCGCTGGCCATCGTGCCGGACGAGGACAACCCCTCGGCCACGCTCAGCGCCTACGACGATGCCGACGACTCCGAGCTCGCCAGCCTGAACGTGTCGCCCGCGTTCAGGCTCACGGCCAGCAGCGCGAGTGCGTGGATCGAATCCGGCTACGCGCGGCCGCGCTGACGCACCGGGTACCAACGCAATCAGCGAAATGACGTATGTGCAGCCCGCGCTGAGTTGAGAACAATCGGCTTCGACGACACGAACCCATTGCTCCACCGGAAAGCCCCGCGCGGGTTTAAGCCCCACCCGGGGGTGGGGTTTTTTTTTTTTCACAGACCCTAGCGGCGCATGCCCCACCAAGGAGAGACAACACATGAAAC
>NZ_JBGLYN010000088.1:0-26608 GCF_047304045.1 Variovorax sp. Varisp85 | reverse complement strand
TTTTTAAATGAACCGGCCACCCCCTACATAAACACATAAGCCTTCGGCGGCAGCGTCATTTGTTAAAAACAGACCGGGGGTGGGTAAAACCCCAGCGCGGTTCGCTTGAAGAATGCGAACCTCCGAACTAGCGCGGTCCGCCTACTGCGGCAGGATCGCGATGTTGTCGCCGCCCGACGCCCCGAATGCCTGCTCCCGCAGCAGCGCCAGTTGGTCGCGCACCCGGGCCGCCTTCTCGAATTCGAGGTTGCGGGCGTGTTCCAGCATCTGCTTTTCAAGCCGCTTGATTTCCCGGGCGATGTCCTTCTCGCTCATGTCTTCGACCTTGGCGCGTTCCAGGTCGAGCTTGGCCATTTCCTTGCCGGTCTTCTCGCTGTAGACGCCGTCGATCAGGTCGCGCACCTGCTTGACGATGCTGCGCGGCGTAATGCCATTGGCTTCGTTGTGGGCGATCTGCCTGGCGCGGCGGCGCTCGGTTTCGTCGATGGCCTTCTTCATCGAATCGGTCATCCGGTCGGCGTACAGGATGGCCTTGCCATTCAGGTTCCGCGCAGCCCGTCCAATGGTCTGGATCAGCGACCGTTCGGCGCGCAGGAAGCCCTCCTTGTCGGCATCGAGGATCGCCACCAGCGAAACCTCGGGAATGTCGAGCCCCTCGCGCAGCAGGTTGATGCCCACCAGCACGTCGAAAGTGCCCAGGCGCAGATCGCGCAGGATTTCCACCCGCTCGACGGTGTCCACGTCGCTGTGCAGGTAGCGCACCTTCACGCCGTTGTCGCCCAGGTAATCGGTCAGCTGCTCGGCCATGCGCTTGGTCAGCGTGGTGATGAGCACGCGCTCGTTCTTCTCGACGCGGATGCGGATCTCGCCCAGCACGTCGTCCACCTGGTGCGTGGCGGGCCGCACCTCGACTTCGGGGTCGATCAGCCCGGTGGGCCTGACCAGCTGTTCGACCACGTTGCCGGCATGGTCCTTCTCGTACTGCGCCGGCGTGGCCGAGACGAAGATGCACTGGCGCATGCGGGTCTCGAACTCCTCGAGCTTGAGCGGGCGGTTGTCCAGCGCGCTCGGCAGGCGAAAACCATATTCGACCAGCGTGGTCTTGCGCGCCCGGTCGCCGTTGTACATGCCGCCGAGCTGGCCGATCATCTGGTGGCTCTCGTCGAGGAACATCAGCGCGTCCTTCGGCAGATAGTCGGTCAGCGTGGCCGGCGGCTCACCCGGCGCAGCGCCCGAGAGGTGGCGGGTGTAGTTCTCGATGCCCTTGCAGTGGCCGATTTCGGCGAGCATCTCGAGGTCGAAGCGGGTGCGCTGCTCCAGCCGCTGCGCCTCGACCAGCTTGCCCGCGCCCACCAGTTCCTTGAGCCGTTCGCCCAGCTCGATCTTGATGGTTTCCACCGCCGCCATGACCTTGTCGCGCGGCGTCACGTAGTGGCTCGACGGATACACGGTGAAGCGCGGCACCTTCTGCCGGATGCGCCCCGTCAGCGGGTCGAAGAGCTGCAGCGACTCGATCTCGTCGTCGAACAGTTCGAAGCGGATCGCCAGTTCGCTGTGCTCGGCCGGAAACACGTCGATGGTGTCGCCTCGCACGCGGAAGGTGCCCCGGGCGAAGTCCTGCTCGTTGCGCAGGTACTGCATGCGGATCAGCCGCGAGATCAGGTCGCGCTGGCCGACCTTGTCGCCGACGCGGGCAATCAGCCGCATCTCCATGTAGTCCTCGGGCGTGCCGATGCCGTAGATGGCGCTTACCGTGGCCACGATCACCGTGTCGCGCCGCTCCAGCACGCTCTTGGTGGCCGACAGCCGCATCTGCTCGATGTGCTCGTTGATGGACGAGTCTTTCTCGATGAACAGGTCGCGCTGCGGCACGTAGGCCTCGGGCTGGTAGTAGTCGTAGTAGCTGACGAAGTACTCGACGGCGTTCTTCGGGAAGAACTCGCGGAATTCGCTGTAGAGCTGCGCCGCCAGCGTCTTGTTGGGCGCGAACACGATGGCCGGGCGGCCCAGCCGGGCGATCACGTTGGCCATGGTGTAGGTCTTGCCCGAACCGGTCACGCCCAGCAGGGTCTGGAACACCTCGCCGTCGATCACGCCCTCGACCAGCCCCTCGATGGCCGTCGGCTGGTCGCCGGCCGGCGGATAGGGCTGGAAAAGCTCGAAGGGCGAGCCCGGATAGCGGACGAATTCCCCCTGTTTCGCCGGGCCGATCGGGTCCAGTTTCTTCAGGTCTGCTATGGCTTCGTTGTTCTCTGGCATGGCTGTTCCCGACAGGTGGCGCTCGCGCCGGTAAAATTCAAGGCAACCGGAAAGGATAAAGCCTCCTCCGGTTGCAGCGCAGCTTTCATCCCAAAGGACCTTTCCATGTCTATGTTCACCGCGGTCGAAATGGCACCGCGCGACCCGATCCTCGGCCTCAACGAGCAATTTGCAGCCGATACCAACCCCAGCAAGGTCAATCTCGGCGTCGGCGTCTATTACGACGACAACGGCAAACTGCCCCTGCTCCAGTGCGTGCAGGCGGCCGAGCAGAACATGATGAAAGCGCCCACGGCGCGCGGTTATCTCCCGATCGACGGCATTGCCGCGTACGACAACGCCGTGAAGGCGCTGGTCTTCGGCGCCGACAGCGAACCCGTCACCTCGGGCCGCGTCGCCACCATCCAGGCCATCGGCGGCACCGGCGGCCTGAAGGTCGGCGCCGACTTCCTGAAGAGGCTCAACCCCAACGCCAAGGTGCTGATCAGCGACCCGAGCTGGGAAAACCACCGCGCGCTGTTCACCAACGCGGGCTTCGAAGTCGAAAGCTACCCCTACTACGACGCAGCCACGCGCGGCATCAACTTCGACGGCATGCTGGCCGCCCTGAACGCGGCGCCGGCCGGCACCATCGTCGTGCTGCATGCCTGCTGCCACAACCCGACCGGCTACGACATCACCTCGGCCCAGTGGGACCAGGTGGTCGCCGCCGTCAAGGCCAAGGGCCTCGTGCCCTTCCTCGACATGGCCTACCAGGGCTTCGGCTACGGCCTGAAGGAAGACGGCGCGGCCGTCGCCAAGTTCGTCGATGCCGGCCTGACCTTCTTCGTGTCGACCTCGTTTTCGAAGAGCTTCAGCCTGTACGGCGAACGCGTGGGTGCCCTGTCGGTGCTGTGCGAAAGCAAGGAAGAAGCGGGCCGCGTGCTGTCGCAGCTCAAGATCGCCATCCGCACCAACTACAGCAACCCGCCCACGCACGGCGGCGCCGTGGTGGCTGCAGTGCTCAACAACGCCGAGCTGCGCGCCCTCTGGGAAAAGGAACTCGGCGAGATGCGCGTGCGCATCAAGGCCATGCGCCAGAAGCTGGTCGACGGCCTCAAGGCTGCAGGCGTGAAACAGGACATGAGCTTCATCACCACGCAGATCGGCATGTTCAGCTACTCGGGCCTGACCAAGGACCAGATGGTGCGCCTGCGCAACGAGTTCGGCGTGTACGGCACCGACACCGGTCGCATGTGCGTGGCCGCGCTCAACAGCAAGAACATCGACTACGTCTGCGCGTCGATTGCCAAGGTCATCTGACGGTCAGCTAGATGTGAGGGAATTCGTTTCACGACAATTCCTTCACATTTGGTGAAAAATGGTCCCGGTGGGGGATCTACGTAGGGGTAAGGCCCCTGCACCTTGCCGACGGCGCTGATATATTGCACCGCAACATTCCACTCCAACACCAGCGATGCTCTACCAACTCTACGAAGCCCAGCGTTCCTTGATGGAGCCCTTCTCGGACTTCGCCCAGGCGGCCTCCAAGCTCTACGGCCAGGGCGCCGTGTGGGGCCAGGTGCCCATGGCCCAGCGCATGGCCGCCGGCTACGACCTGCTCTACCGGCTCGGCAAGGACTACGAGAAGCCCGAGTTCAACATCAAGTCGGTGAAGGTCGACGGTGAAGATGTGGTGATCCAGGAGGCCGTCGAGCTCGACAAGCCGTTCTGCGAGCTGCGCCGCTTCAAGCGCTTCACCGACGAGCCGCACATTCTCAAGACGCTCAAGAGCCAGCCCGTGGTGCTGATCGTGGCGCCGCTGTCGGGCCATTACTCCACGCTGTTGCGCGACACCGTACGCACCATGCTGCAGGACCACAAGGTCTACATCACCGACTGGAAGAACGCGCGCCTCGTGCCGCTGTCGGAAGGCGAGTTCCACCTCGACGACTACATCAACTATGTGCAGGAGTTCATCCGCCGCCTGCAGGCCGAATATGGCAACTGCCACGTGGTGAGCGTGTGCCAGCCGACCGTGCCGGTGCTGGCCGCCGTGTCGCTGATGGCCAGCCGCGGCGAGCAGCTGCCGCTGACCATGACCATGATGGGCGGGCCCATCGATGCGCGCAAGTCGCCCACCGCGGTCAACAACCTCGCGATGAACAAGAGCTTCGAGTGGTTCGAGAACAACGTGATCTATCGCGTACCGCAGGGCTTCCCCGGCGCAGGCCGCAAGGTCTATCCCGGCTTCCTGCAGCACACCGGCTTCGTGGCAATGAACCCCGACCGCCACGCCAGCAGCCACTACGACTACTTCAAGGACCTGATCAAGGGCGACGACGCCAGTGCCGAGGCGCACCGCAAGTTCTACGACGAGTACAACGCCGTGCTCGACATGGACGCCGATTACTACCTCGAGACCATTCGCACCGTGTTCCAGGAGTTCAACCTGGTCAATGGCACCTGGGACGTCAAGAACCCCAAGGGCCAGGTGGAGCGCGTGCATCCGCAGGACATCCATTCCACCGCCCTGCTCACGATCGAAGGCGAACTCGACGACATCTCGGGCTCGGGCCAGACCGAAGCCGCGCACAGCCTGTGCACCGGCATCGCCGACGACAAGCGCGAGCACTACGAAGTCAAGGGCGCAGGCCACTACGGCATCTTCAGCGGCCGCCGCTGGCGCGAACTGGTCTATCCGAAGGTGCTGAAGTTCATCGCGGCCAACGACCAGCCGCAAAGCCGTGCCGGCAACCGTGGCGGCCTCGCAGCAGAGGACACGATCAAGCCGGAGCGCAAGGCAGCCGCCGTCGCGGCCAAGAAAGTTCCAGTGAAGAAGGCCGCGAGCGTGGCCGTGAAGAAAAGGCCGACTGCGCGCTGAAGCGCGCGCAGCTTCACCCCATGGACGGGCTCGCCGCACGCATCAACGACGCGCTGCCTCAAACGCAGTGCACGCGGTGCGGCTACCCGGATTGCGCAAGCTACGCCCAGGCCGTGGCCGGCGGCGAGGCCGGCATCAACCAGTGCCCGCCGGGCGGTGCCGAAGGCATCGAGCGGCTCGCGCAACTCACCGGCCGCGCCGCCCTTCCCCTCGATGCCCAATTCGGCACCGAAGGCCCGCGCGCCATGGCGGTCATCGACGAAGCCTGGTGCATCGGCTGCACGCTGTGCCTCGATGCCTGCCCCACCGACGCCATCGTCGGCATCAACAAGCGGATGCACACCGTGATCGAAGCCCACTGCACGGGCTGCGAGTTGTGCATTCCGGTCTGCCCCGTCGACTGCATCTCGCTCGAAGTCGAGACGCCCGGCCTCAGTGGCTGGCAGGCCTGGTCGACTGAACAAGCTGTCAGCGCGCGGCGCCGCTACGAGGTGCATGGCCGGCACCGCAACACCGACGCGCGGCTGGCCGACAAGGCGCCCGAGCCCGAAGCCCTGCAAGACGCCGGCGCCCGCAAGCGCGCCATCGTCGAAGCCGCACTGGCGCGTGCCCGCGCCGCCTCGCAACAACGACAACGCCCGCCGACCACCACCAAGCCATGACACTCGACACCCTGCTCATCTACGTCGTCGCCTCGCTCGCGTTGGCCCTGATTCCGGGGCCGACGATGCTGCTGGCGCTGTCCAACGGCATCGAAGGCGGCATGCGCCGTGCAAGTTGGGGGATTGCCGGCGCGTCGCTCGGCAGCGTCACGCTGATCGCCGTCGTCGCGCTCGGGCTGGGCTCGCTGCTCGCGGCTTCGGAGTGGCTCTTCAACGCGATCCGCATCGCCGGCGTGGCGTACCTCGTGTGGCTGGGCATCAAGCTCTGGCGCAGCGAGGCCGCCGACCTCGGCACGGCGCTGGCCAAGTCGCCGCTCGAGGTCCGGCCACAGGGCCGCGTGGCGCTGATGCGCAGCCTCGCGGTGGCATTGTCGAATCCGAAGACGGTGCTGTTCTTCGCTGCCTTCCTGCCGCAGTTCATCGACATCGCGAAGCCGCAAGGCCCGCAGTACCTGCTGCTGGGCACGGTGTTCGTCGCACTCGACACCTGCGTGATGCTGGCCTATGCGTCGGCCGGCACGCAGGCCGTGCGCTTTCTCTCGCAGCGCGGCCTCAAGGCCATGAACCGCAGTTGCGCAGCCGGCATGTGGCTGCTCGCGGCTACGCTTGCGGTGTGGCGCCGCCCCGGCGCATAGCAAAGCTCTCCCCCAGGCTTCGCGCACTTCGTGTCGCTCCGCCACCCCCCTTCCGGGGGCAACACCTGCGGCCCGGCAAAGCCGGTTCCGCGGTGTTACCGGAAATCGAGTTTCATGCTCTTCGCTTGAAGAGCATCAGCAGCACACCAGCCAAGACGACGGCCACGGCGTACCACTCGAAGCGAGTGACCGTCTCGTTGGCGATCCACACGCCCAGCAGCATCGCGATCACCGGATTGACGAAGGTGTAGCTCGCGGCCAGCGCAGCAGGCGCCTTCGCGAGCAGGACCATGTAGGCGTTGAAGGCAATCAGCGAACCGAACACCACGAGGTAGATCCACGCGGCGACCGCTTCGGGCTGCAGCGGCCAGCTCATCGTTTCGCCGGACATCGCGGCAAGCCCCATCAGCACCAGGCCGCCGCAAAGCATCTCGCTCGCAAAGCCCATCGCGCCGGGCGCCAGCAGCAGGCTGCGCTGGCTCAGCACACTGCCCAGCGACCAGCAGACGCAGGCGATGCAGATGGCGATCAGCCCGTCGGGCGAGGAACGGAAACCGCTGCCCTGCGTCAGCATCAGCACGCCGACGAGGCCGAGCGCGATGCCAGCGGCCTCCAGCCGCGACGGCTTCACGCCCCAGATCAGGTTCATCAGCGCAATCAGCAGCGGGATCACCGCGATGAACGCCACCACCAGCCCCGAGCCGATCGACACCTCGGCATTCGCCGTGCCGCCCATGCCACCGCCGAGCATCAGCGCGCCGACGACGAAGGCATTGCGCCACTGCGCGAGCGATGGCCACGGCGCGCCGCGCCAGCGCATCCAGAGCGCCAGCAGCACGCCCGCGAACAGGAAGCGCGAGCCCATCTGCAGAAACGGCGGAAAACTGATCAGGGCGTACTTGATCGCGAGGTAGGTCGAGCCCCAGACCACCCACGTGGCGGCGAGGCAGAGCCACAGCAGCAGCGGCGGCAGCCCAGGGCGCGCGGCAATGGGTGCAGCTTGGGCGGGAGAAGCGAGAGTCGGCATGTGGAGAGTGTTTCTTCTTGGTGTGAGATGCCGGTCATGGTATGAAAGCGATCCCCCGGCAGCCATGCAAGATTCATGGTTCTGCCCTCGCCAAACCGTCGATTTAAAGGAGTTGCATGGACTTTTCCTTGAATCCCGCCCTGGACGCCCACGACACCCGCATCCTCGCCGAACTGCAGAACGACGCGCGCCTGACCATGGCAGAACTGGGCCGCCGCGTGCACCTGAGCCAGCCCGCCGTGACCGAACGCGTGAAGAAGCTGGAGGCCGCGGGCGTGATCAGCGGCTACCGCGCGACGGTGAACCTCGGCAAGCTCGGCTACGGCATCCGCGCGATCATCCGCGTGGGCCGCGCCGACTACGCGCGTGTGGTGGAACTGGTGCAGCAGACGCCCGAATGCGTCAATGCCTACAACGTGACCGGCGACGACAGCTGGATCCTCGAGATCGCGGTGATCGACGTGAGCCACCTCGATGCGGTGGTCACCAAGTTCTGCATCCTCACCGAGACGGCGACCTCGATCATCCTGAACCCGGCGCGCGAGCACCAGCCGATGCTGCCGCCTCAGCGTTCGGACGTCAGGCCGCCGATCAAGAAAGTACTTAACGCGTAGCGGCCAGCGCGCTGAAGGCTGCCACCACCTCGGGTGGCGCCTGCACCATCTCGATCAGCACGCCCTCGCCCGCGATCGGAAACTCGTCGCTCGCCTTCGGATGCAGGAAGCAGATGTCGAAGCCGGCCGCGCCCTTGCGGATGCCACCGGGCGCAAAGCGAACGCCCTGCGCCGTGAGCCACTCGACGGCCCTGGGCAGGTCGTCGATCCACAGGCCCACGTGGTTGAGCGGCGTGGTGTGCACGGCGGGCTTCTTCTCGGGGTCCAACGGCTGCATGAGGTCGACCTCGACCTTGAACGGCCCCGCGCCCATCGCGCAGATGTCTTCGTCGACATTCTCGCGCTCGCTCTTGAAGGTGCCCGTGACTTCGAGCCCCAGCATGTCGACCCAGAGCTTCTGCAGCCGCAGCTTGTCGGGTCCGCCGATGGCGATCTGCTGGATGCCCAGGACCTTGAAGGGGCGTGCGTTGGTGCTCATGCCGCGCAACCTTCCGGCTGCTCCTGCACCTGCCGCGCATTGAGCCCGAGCTTGCGCAGCAGCACCGTGTCGGCCTCGACGTCGGGGTTGCCGGTGACGAGCAGCTTGTCGCCGTAGAAGATCGAATTCGCGCCCGCCATGAAGCACAGCGCCTGCACCGCATCGCCCATCTGCTGGCGCCCGGCCGACAGCCGCACGCGCGCGGTCGGCATGGTGATGCGGGCCACTGCGATCATGCGCACGAAGTCGAAGGGATCGACCGGCTCCGAATCGGCCAGCGGCGTGCCGGGCACGCGCACCAGGCTGTTGATCGGCACCGACTCGGGGTACGGGTTCAGGTTGGCCAGCTGCGCGATCAGCCCCGCGCGGTGCACCGGCGCCTCGCCCATGCCGACGATGCCGCCGCAGCACACGCTGATGCCGGCGCTGCGCACATGGGCCAGGGTGTCGAGCCGGTCCTGGTAGGTGCGCGTGTCGACCACGTCGGTGTAGTACTCGGGCGCGGTGTCGAGGTTGTGGTTGTAGTAGTCCAGGCCCGCAGCCTTGAGCTGGTGCGCGTGGTGCGGCTCCAGCATGCCGAGCGTGGCGCAGGTCTGCAGGCCCAGCCCCTTCACGGCCTCGACCAGCACCGCCACCTTCTCGACGTCGCGGTCTTTCGGCGCCCGCCATGCGGCGCCCATGCAGAAGCGCGTGGCGCCGGCGTCCTTGGCGGCCTGCGCGGCGCGCACCACCTCGTCGACTTCCATGAGCTTCTGCGCCTTCACGCCGGTGTCGAACTCGGCCGACTGCGGGCAGTAGCCGCAGTTCTCGGGGCAGCCGCCGGTCTTGACCGAGAGCAGCGTCGCCAGTTCGATATCGCCTTCCGGGAAGTGCTGGCGATGCACGGTCTGCGCCTCGAACAGCAGGTCCATCAGCGGCTTGTCGAGAAGCGCCTGTATCGCTTCGACCGTCCATGGCCCTTGCGGCGCCGCGGCCTTCGCAGGCCGGTGCAGCGTGATCGTTTGTTGCAAGTCGTTGGCACCCATCAGTTGAACTCCAGAATGATCTGATCGACGGCGAGCGACTCGCCCTTTTCCGCCGAAATCTTGCCCACCACGCCGTCCTGCGAAGCGAACAGCACGTTTTCCATCTTCATGGCCTCGATCACGGCCAGCTTCTCGCCGGCCCGCACCTGCTGCCCCGGCTGCACCGACACCTCGACCAGCAGGCCCGGCATCGGCGACATCAGGAACTTGCTCAGGTCCGGCGGCGCCTTGTAGGGCATGAGTTCGAGCAGCCGCGCGCCCAGCGGCGACAGCACCATCGCCTCGATCTGCGTGCCGTCGTGCGACACGCGCAGCGCCAGCGGGTTCTTGCCCGCCCCGCGCTCGACCTGCGCGGTGAAGGGCCGGTCGTTGACCGTGCCCTGCACGCGGATGGCGCCGAGCGCAAAGCCGCTGTCGATCTTGTAGTTCTTGCCGCCGACGGCGACCGCGCTCGCGCCAGTCTTGCCGTGGAAATCGGTGACCGACACCGGGTGGTGCACATGCTTGCCTTCCGGCCCCATCTCCACCACGACGAACTGCTCGCCCACCTTCACGCCGTGACCTTCGAGCTGCCCGCTGATGCCCGATGCGCGCGCGCGATAGCGGCGGTGCACGTAGGCCGCGAGCGCAACCAGGAACGACGGATCGGTGTGCGGCACGTCTTCCGCATGGAAGCCCTTGCCGTAGTGCTCGGCGATGAAGCCGGTGTTGAAATCGCCCGCCACGAATTTCGGATGCGCGAGCAGCGCGGCCTGGAACGGGATATTGCTGCTGATGCCGCGGATCACGAAGCCGTTGAGCGCCTCGCGCATGCGGGCAATCGCGTGCTGCCGATCCTTGCCGTGCACGATGAGCTTGGCGATCATCGAGTCGTAGTACATCGGGATCTCGCCGCCGTCGTACACGCCGGTGTCCACCCGCACGCCGTTCAGATGCTCGGTGTCGCTTGCGAACATGGTCTCGGCCGGCGGCTGGAACTTCACCAGGCGGCCGGTCGAAGGCAGGAAGCTGCGGAACGGGTCCTCGGCGTTGATGCGGCATTCGATGGCCCAGCCATTGCGCTTCACCTGCTCCTGCGTGAGCGGCAGCGCCTCGCCGGCCGCCACGCGGATCATCAGCTCCACCAGGTCGAGGCCGGTGATGCACTCCGTGACCGGGTGCTCCACCTGCAGCCGCGTGTTCATTTCCAGGAAGTAGAAGCTCTGGTCCTTGCCGACCACGAACTCCACCGTGCCCGCGCTCTGGTACTTCACGGCCTTGGCCAGTTGCACCGCCTGCTCGCCCATCGCCTTGCGCGTGGCATCGGAGATGAAGGGCGACGGCGCCTCCTCGATTACCTTCTGGTGGCGGCGCTGGATGGAGCATTCGCGCTCGTTCAGGTAGATCACGTTGCCGTGCGAATCGCCCAGCACCTGGATCTCGATGTGGCGCGGCTCCTCGACGAACTTCTCGATGAACACGCGGTCGTCGCCGAAGCTGTTGCGCGCCTCGTTGCGGCAGGAGGTGAAGCCCTCGAAGGCCTCGTTGTCGTTGAAGGCCACGCGCAGGCCCTTGCCGCCGCCGCCGGCCGAGGCCTTGATCATCACCGGATAGCCGATGTCCTTCGCGATCTCGACCGCGCGCTCGGCCGTCTCGATGGCATCGTTCCAGCCCGGGATGGTGTTCACCTTGGCCTCGTTCGCGAGCTTCTTGGAGGCGATCTTGTCGCCCATGGCGGCGATCGAATAGTGCTTCGGCCCGATGAAGGCGATGCCCTCCTCCTCGACCTTGCGCGCGAAAGCTTCGTTCTCCGAGAGGAAGCCGTAGCCCGGATGCACGGCCTCGGCGCCGGTCTTCTTGCAGGCCGCGATGATGCGGTCGGCCTGCAGGTAGCTCTCGCGGCTGGGCGCGGCACCGATGTGCACGGCCTCGTCGGCCAGCTCGACGTGGCGGGCTTCCTTGTCGGCGTCGGAGTAGACGGCGACGGTGAGGATGCCCATCTTCTTGGCCGTTTGAATGACGCGGCAGGCGATTTCGCCACGGTTCGCAATCAGGATCTTCTTGAACATGTTCTTCTTCTCCGTGCCCGTCACAGGGGGATGTTGCCGTGCTTGCGCCACGGGTTCTCGAGCTTCTTCTCGCGCAGCATCACCAGCGAGCGGCAAATGCGCTTGCGCGTCTCGTGCGGCAGGATCACGTCGTCGATGTAGCCGCGCGCGCCAGCCACATACGGGTTGGCGAAGCGGGCCTTGTACTCGGCCTCGCGGGCGGCGAGCTTTTCCGGATCGTTCTTGTCCTCGCGGAAGATGATTTCCACGGCGCCTTTGGCGCCCATCACCGCGATCTCGGCGCGCGGCCAGGCGAGGTTGACGTCGCCGCGCAGGTGCTTGGAGGCCATCACGTCGTAGGCGCCGCCGTAGGCCTTGCGGGTGATGACGGTGATCTTCGGCACCGTGCATTCGGCGTACGCGTAGAGCAGCTTGGCGCCGTGCTTGATGATGCCGCCGTACTCCTGGCCGGTGCCGGGCATGAAGCCGGGCACGTCGACGAAGGTAACCACGGGAATGTTGAAGGCGTCGCAGAAGCGCACGAAGCGCGCGGCCTTGATGCTCGACTTGATGTCGAGGCAGCCCGCCAGCACCAGCGGCTGGTTGGCCACGATGCCGATGGTCTGGCCTTCCATGCGGGCGAAGCCGATCACGATGTTCTTCGCATAGTCGGGCTGCAGCTCGAAGAAATCGCCATCGTCCACCACCTTGAGGATCAGCTCCTTGATGTCGTAGGGCTTGTTCGGGTTGTCGGGCACCAGCGTGTCGAGCGAATAGTCGGGCCGGTCGGCCGGATCGCCCTGGCCGTTGTTGCCCAGGCGCACCGGCGGCTTCTCGCGGTTGTTGAGCGGCAGGTAGTTGTACAGGCGGCGCAGCATCATCAGCGCCTCGACGTCGTTCTCGAACGCCATGTCGGCCACGCCGCTGCGCGTGGTGTGGGTGACGGCGCCGCCGAGCTCTTCGGCAGTGACGCTTTCATGTGTCACGGTCTTCACCACCTCAGGGCCGGTGACGAACATGTAGCTCGAGTCCTTCACCATGAAGATGAAGTCGGTCATGGCCGGCGAGTACACCGCGCCGCCCGCGCACGGGCCCATGATCATGCTGATCTGCGGCACCACGCCCGAGGCCATCACGTTGCGCTGGAACACGTCGGCATAGCCGCCGAGCGAGGCCACGCCCTCCTGGATGCGCGCCCCGCCCGAGTCATTGAGACCGATGACTGGTGCACCGACCTTCATGGCCTGGTCCATCACCTTGCAGATCTTCTCGGCATGGGCCTCGCTGAGCGCGCCGCCGAAGACAGTGAAGTCCTGGCTGAACACGAACACGAGGCGGCCGTTGATCATGCCGTAGCCGGTGACCACGCCGTCGCCGGGGATCTTCTGCTCGGCCATGCCGAAATCGACCGAGCGGTGCTCGACGAACATGTCCCACTCTTCGAAGGTGCCGTCGTCCAGCAGCAGCTCGATGCGTTCGCGCGCCGTGAGTTTGCCCTTGGCGTGCTGCGCGTCGATGCGCTTCTGCCCCCCGCCGAGACGCGCCTGGGCGCGACGCTTTTCGAGTTGTTCGATCAGTTCTTGCATGGTGTGCTTCCGAAGCTGTGGTCCTGAATTTCGTGTGGTGTCATGGCCTGGCGGTGATGGCGGCCGCCGCAAGCAATTGGCGCGCCGCGGTCGATGCGGGCAACGTGCCCTGTGCCACCTGCTGCGTGAGTTCGGGCAGCAGCTCGCGCACCTGCGGGTGATGCCTGAAGGCGTGCTTGAGCCCCGCGTCGATGCGCTCCCACATCCACGCGGTGGCCTGCTTCTCGCGGCGTTTGGCGAGCCTGCCGTTGGCGGTCTGCAGTTGCCTGAACTGCGTGACGGCGTCCCAGAACGCGTCGACGCCCGTGCCTGCCAACGCGCTGAGCTGCAGCACCTTGGGCAGCCAGAAGCGCACCTCCGTGCCGCTATGCGCGTCGTGCACCGCATGCGCGTGGTCCGGGTTGCCCTGGTGGCCGAAAAGGCGCAGCGCCGAGGTGATCTGCGCCTGCGCGCGCGTGGCGGCATCCTTGTCGATGTCGGCCTTGTTGATGACGACCAGGTCGGCGAGCTCCATCACGCCCTTCTTGATCGCCTGCAGGTCGTCGCCCGCGTTGGGCAGCTGCATCAGCACGAACATGTCGGTCATGCCGGCCACCGCCGTTTCGCTCTGGCCCACGCCCACGGTCTCGACGATCACGATGTCGTAGCCGGCCGCCTCGCACACCAGCATCGCCTCGCGCGTCTTCTCGGCCACGCCACCCAGCGTGCCGCTCGACGGGCTGGGCCGGATGTAGGCGCGCTCGTGCACCGAGAGGTGCTCCATGCGCGTCTTGTCACCGAGGATGGAGCCGCCCGACACGGTGGACGAAGGATCGATGGTAAGCACCGCCACGCGATGCCCCTTGCCGATCAGCAGCAGGCCCAGCGTCTCGATGAAGGTCGACTTGCCCACACCGGGCACGCCCGAGATGCCGAGGCGAAACGAGTTCCCGGTGCGCGGCAGCAGCGCGGTGAGCAGCTCGTCGGCCTGCGCGCGGTGGTCGTCGCGGGTCGATTCGAGCAGCGTGATCGCCTTGGCGATCGCGCGGCGCTGCGACATGCCCGACGTATCGACGACCGCGCTTTCCAGCGCTTGCACGGTGTTCAGCACGCGTCCTCCGGAGACACGCGCCAGCGGTAATGCAGGTCGACGCCCTCCTCGCCTTCGAGCACGAAGCCGTGCCGCAAATAGAAGCGGTTGGCGTCGCTCTGCACGAGCGCAGTGAGCTTGATGTCGAGATGCTGCTCGCGCGCCTGCGACTTGGCCCACTCCAGCACCCATTCGCCGATGCCCAGCCCCTGGAAGCCTGTGCGCAGGTAGAGGTGCTCGAGGCGCAGCGCGTCGCTGCCCTCGGGCTTGAGTGTGACGAAGCCGATGCGCTGGTCGCCGTCGAGCACGATGTGGTGCATGTAGGGCACCACGAAGCCCGCGTTCAGGCGTTCGCGCGAACGCGCCGGGTCGAAGCGGCCCACGCGCTCCAGGCTCGGGCGCATCGCGTCGATGCGCAAGGCCAGCATGGCCTCGAAATCGCTGGAATCCACCGGCTGCAGCGACAGCCGCGACAAGAGATCGCCCACGTCGCTTCTCAGGCCGAGACCGCCGCGCGGATCTGTTCCAGCACGTCCTTGGCGCTGGCCGGAATCGGCGTGCCCGGGCCGTAGATGCCCTTGACGCCGGCCTCGTAGAGAAAGTCGTAGTCCTGCCGCGGGATCACACCGCCGACGAAGACGATGATGTCGTCCGCGCCCTGCTTCTTCAGCTCGTCGATGATGGCCGGCACCAGCGTCTTGTGGCCGGCGGCCAGCGTGCTGACGCCGACAGCGTGCACGTCGTTCTCGATGGCCTGCCGCGCGCACTCTTCGGGCGTCTGGAACAGGGGGCCCATGTCGACGTCGAAACCCAGGTCGGCAAAGGCCGTGGCCACCACCTTGGCGCCGCGGTCGTGACCGTCCTGCCCGAGCTTGGAAATCATCACGCGCGGACGGCGCCCCTGTTCTTCGGCGAAGGCGTTGATTTCGGTCTTCAGCGCTTCCCAGCCCTCGGCCGAATCGTAGGCAGCAGCGTACACACCGGTCACCTTTTGCGTGTCGGCCCGATGGCGGCCGAATGATTTTTCGAGCGCATCCGAAATCTCGCCCACCGTGGCGCGCAGGCGCACCGCATCGATGCTGAGTGCGAGCAGGTTGCCGGTGCCGTTCTCCGCGGCTTCGGTCAGCGCGTCGAGCGCGGCCTGCACCTTGGCGCCGTCGCGCGAGGCGCGGATCTTCTGCAGCCGCGCGACCTGCTGCTCGCGCACCATCACGTTGTCGATGGAGAGGCTGTCGATCGCATCCTCGGTCTTGAGCTTGTACTTGTTGACGCCCACGATCACGTCCTTGCCCGAGTCGATGCGCGCCTGCTTCTCGGCGGCGGCCGCCTCGATCTTGAGCTTGGCCCAGCCGCTGTCGACCGCCTTGGTCATGCCGCCCATCGCCTCGACCTCTTCGATGATGGCCCAAGCCGCATCGGCCATGTCCTGCGTGAGCTTCTCCATCATGTAGCTGCCGGCCCAGGGGTCGATCACGCTCGTGATGTGCGTCTCTTCCTGGATGATGAGCTGCGTGTTGCGCGCGATGCGGGCGCTGAACTCGGTGGGCAGAGCGATGGCTTCGTCGAGCGCATTGGTGTGCAGCGACTGCGTGCCGCCGAACACCGCGGCCATCGCCTCGATGGTGGTGCGCACCACGTTGTTGTACGGGTCCTGCTCGGTGAGGCTCCAGCCCGAGGTCTGGCAGTGCGTGCGCAGCATCAGGCTCTTGGGGTTCTTCGGGTTGAACTCCTTCATGATGCGGCACCACAGCAGGCGCGCTGCGCGCATCTTGGCGACTTCAAGATAGAAGTTCATGCCGATGGCCCAGAAGAAGCTCAGGCGACCGGCAAAGCCGTCCACATCGAGGCCCTTGGCCAGCGCGGTCTTCACGTACTCCTTGCCGTCGGCCAGCGTGAAGGCCAGTTCCAGCGCCTGGTTGGCGCCGGCTTCCTGCATGTGGTAGCCGCTGATCGAGATCGAGTTGAACTTGGGCATCTTCTGCGCCGTGTACTCGATGATGTCGCCGATGATCCGCATGCTCGGCGCTGGCGGAAAGATGTACGTGTTGCGGACCATGAACTCCTTGAGGATGTCGTTCTGGATGGTTCCGCTGAGCTGGTCTTGCGCCACGCCCTGCTCTTCGGCCGCGACCACGTAGCCCGCGAGCACCGGCAGCACGGCGCCGTTCATCGTCATCGACACGCTGACCTTGTCCAGCGGGATCTGGTCGAACAGGATCTTCATGTCTTCCACCGAATCGATCGCCACGCCGGCCTTGCCGACGTCGCCCGTCACGCGCGGGTGGTCGCTGTCGTAGCCGCGGTGGGTGGCGAGGTCGAAGGCCACGCTCACGCCCTGGCCGCCGGCAGCCAGCGCCTTGCGGTAGAAGGCGTTCGATTCTTCGGCGGTGGAGAAGCCTGCGTACTGGCGGATGGTCCAGGGGCGCACCGCGTACATGGTGGCCTGCGGGCCGCGCAGGTAGGGCTCGAAGCCGGGCAGCGTGTCGGTGTACTTCAGGCCCTGCAGGTCGGCGGCGGTGTACAGCGGCTTCACGGCGATGCCGTCGGGCGTGATCCAGTTCAGCGCATTCACGTCGCCGCCCGGCGCTGACTTGGCAGCGGCCTTGGCCCAGGCTTCGAGATCGGCGGGCTTGAAAGAGGGTTCGGGTGTGCTGCTCATGAAGGGGCCGTTCGCAGGGTCTTTCAGGGTATTCGCAAATTCGCCTGCACGGATTTGCAAGCCGGCCGCGAGTCTAACCGATCCATAATTATTAATTCAAACCCCATTTTTGCAGTACAGTCCGGCCCATGTCCGCCGTTACCCTCACCCCCCGCGCCCTCTACGAAGAGGTGGCCGAGCTGCTGCGCCAGCGGATCTTCCGCCGCGAGCTGGAGCCCGGCAGCTGGATCGACGAACTCAAGCTGGCCGAGGAATACGGCATCAGCCGCACGCCGCTGCGCGAGGCCTTGAAAGTGCTGGCGGCCGAGGGCCTGGTCACGATGAAGGTGCGGCGCGGCGCCTACGTCACCGAGGTGTCGGAGCAGGACCTGGCCGACGTCTACCACCTGCTCTCACTGCTGGAAAGCGATGCCGCCGGCGTGGTGGCCGAGCGTGCCACCGACGCGCAGCGTGCGGAGCTGAAGGCGCTGCATGCCGAGCTGGAAGCCGCGGTCGGAAACCGCGAGCATTTCTTCGCGATCAACGAGCGCTTCCACATGCAGCTGCTGGCCATCGCCAACAACAAGTGGCGCGACCAGATGGTGGCCGACCTGCGCAAGGTGATGAAGCTCAACCGGCACAACTCGCTGTTGAAGGCGGGGCGCATTGCGGAGTCGCTGGCGGAGCACCGCTCGGTGATGGCCGCCATCGAGGCGCGCGACGCGGAAGCCGCCATGGCCCGCATGCGGGAGCACTTCCAGAACGGCCTCGAAGCCGCGAACTGAAACCTGCCAGCGCGGCGCCGTGCCGGCGAGGAACACCTCCATGGCGCATTGGAATGCGGCCGGGGCTACGTGCTGAAGCTGAGCAATCAGGGCCGAGCGCCCCTCATTCCTGGCTCGAGGTTCCTGCTTCCCCGGCGAGACGCTGCGCCGTCTCCAGCAGCAGCGGCGCGATGCGCACCACCATCGTGTCCTTGGGCAGCAGGTATGCGGGGCCGGCGCAGCTCACTGAGTAGCGTTCGCCGCGCGGGCCCTCCAGTGCGAAGGCGATGGCGTGGATGTGCGGATTCCATTCGCCGAAAGAGCCGCAGTAGCCCAGCCGGGCGTACTCGTCGAGGCCGGCCATCAGGCTGGGCTCGATGGCGCTCCAGCTCTCCCCGCTCTCGGCTCGGATCTGCGCCAGCAGTTCGGCCTGGTCCTGCGCCGGCAACGCCGCCAGGTAGGCGCGCCCGGCGGCCGAGGTGGCGATGGTCATGCGCGTGCCCACCTCGATGCGCGAGCTGATGACCATGGAACGCGGCCGCACCGAATCGATGATGAGCATGTCGAGTTCGTCGCGCACGCCCATGTGCACGCTCACGCCGGCCGATTCCGACAGCGCCGCCAGGTGCGGCCGCGCCACCGTGCGCAGGTCGAATTGGCGCAGGTAACGGCTGCTCATGTCGAGCAGCGCCGGGCCGAGGCTGAAGCGCTCGCTGTCCTGCGACTGTCGCAAATACCCCGCACTCACCAGCGTGGCGGTGAGCCGCGACACCGTGGCCTTGGGGATGCCCGTGGTGTCAGCCAGTTCGCGATTGCCTATGGGTGCCGATGCCATGCCGATGACCCTGAGGAGAGCCAGGCCCCTGGCGAGCGCACTTACCTCTTCTTTGCCGCCAACCGCGTCATTCATTTATCCAAACCTTTTTATGTCCCTGATGCTCCTCATTTTTCAGCAAAAAACGGTTGACGCGCCACTTATCGCGAAGTAGAGATTTCGAAACAATGTTTCAACAAAAGGCAGCAAGCCGCGGCGGGCCTGCTTTTGGGGAAAGCGTGCGATGCGTGTGGGGCTTCAGGCGGCTTGCGCAGCCGGCTCGCGCGCCATCGCCATCACCTCGTGCGCAGGCAGCATCTTGAGCCGGTGATCGCTCCAGACCTGGCGCCAGCGCCGCGCGCCCGGCAAGCCGTTGCGCAGGCCCAGCATGTGCCGCGCGATCGACCACCACTGCGTGCCATGCTCGGCCGCCTCGCGCGCCATGTAGTCGCACATCAGCGACTCGACCTCGTCGCGCGTCAGCGATTGCGCTTCTGCGCCGTAGAACTCTGCGTCCCACTCGGCCAGCCACCAGGGGTTGTGATACGCCTCGCGCCCGACCATCACGCCGTCGAGCAGGCGCAGGTGTTCGTGCACCTGTGCGCTGACCGAGATACCGCCGTTGATGGAAAACCGCAGCGACGGAAACTCGTGCTTCAGCCGGTGCACCAGCTCGTAGCGCAGCGGCGGAATCTCGCGGTTCTGCTTCGGGCTCAGTCCCTTCAGCCACGCATTGCGCGCGTGCACGATGAAGGTCTGGCAACCAGCCTCGCTCACCTGGCCCACGAAGTCGCGCACGAATTCGTAGCTCTCGATCTTGTCGATGCCGATGCGGTGCTTGACCGTGACGGGCACGCTCACCACATCGACCATCGCCTTCACGCAGTCGGCCACCAGTTGCGGCTCGTTCATCAGGCAGGCGCCGAAAGCGCCGCGCTGCACGCGCTCGCTCGGGCAGCCGCAGTTCAGGTTGATCTCGTCGTAGCCCCACTCTTCGCCGAGCTTCGCGCAGTGCGCCAGGTCCGCCGGCTCGCTGCCGCCCAGCTGCAGTGCGACCGGGTGTTCCTCGGCGTGGAAGCGCAGGTGCCGGGGCACGTCGCCATGCACCAGCGCACCGGTCGTCACCATCTCGGTGTAGAGCAATGCGTGGCGCGACAGAAGGCGATGGAAGTACCGGCAATGGCGGTCCGTCCAATCCATCATCGGTGCAACCGACAAGCGGCCGGCCCAGGTGTGTTCAATGTCCATAGATAACGATGACTTGCCGCTTCAGGTCCCGCCGAAGCAGCAGAACATTTTTCAAGCGCAAGGCGCGCACGGCGAATGCCCGCATTTTGCCCCCTGCGCCAGCGCCGCCGCACGCAGGGCTGCGGCGCATCAACGCTCGCGCGCGGCGCGGCGCAGCACCTGGGTGATCGGCTCCACCATGTACTGGAGCGCGGTGTGCTCCTCTCCCCGCAGGTAGATTTCGGCAGGCATGCCGGCGAGCAGCTTCAGGTCTCCCGCCGTCGCGAGAGAAGCCGGGTCGGCCTCGACCAGCACCGAGTAGTAGGGAGCGCCGGTCGCATGGTCGACCAGGCGGTCGCCCGACACATAGATCACCTTGCCGTGCACCAATTGCGTGGTGCGGTACTTGAATGCCGTGAACCGGATGTCGGCCGGCTGCCCGCGTTGAATCCGCCCGATGTCCTCGGGGCGGACGCGCGCATCGGTCACCAGGCGGGTGTCGTCCGGCACCACGTCGGCGATGGTCTCGCGAGGCGGGATCACCGCGCCGGGCGTCGAATACTTCAGATCGATGATCTCGCCGCTGGCCGGCGCCGTGATCACCTGGCGCGCCGAGGCGTCGGCCGACTTGCGCCGCTCCTGCTCGATCTCGGCCAGTCGCGCCGCCGTGACCTTGAGCTGGTCGCTCGCCTGCTGGCGGTAGTCGCTCTCGAGCGAGCGGATGCGCAGATCGGCATCGACCGTGCGCTGCTCGGCGCGCGCCAGCTCCGCGCGCCGCTCCTCGATCTTCACGCCGTAGTCGGCCACGGTGCCTTCGAGCTGCGCGATGCGCGTGGCCGAAATGAAGCCATCCTTGAGCAGCTTGCGGTTGGTCTCCAGATCGTTCTTCTGGAACTTCATCGACTCGCTCGCCTGCATGATCTGAGCGCGCAGCGCGCCGATCTCCTCGGCCACCTTCTCGCGCTGCGAACGCAGCAGGCGCACCTGCCCCACCAGCGCATCGCGCCGCGCCTCGAACAGCGCGCGCTCCTTGTCCAGTTGCGCTGCCAGGCGTGGGTCGGCCGCCGCGGTCTCGACCACGTCGGGAGCGAAGGTGATCGTGCGCGCCATGGTCTGCTCCGCGTCGAGCCGCGCGAGGCTGGCGCGCTCGGTCTTGACGCGGTGGTCCAGCCGGTTCCTGTCGGCATCGACCGAGACGTCGCCCAGCACCAGCAGGGGCTCGCCCAGCCGCACATGCTGGCCGTCGCGCACCAGGACCTCGCGCACGATGCCGCCTTCGGCATGCTGCACCGGGCGCCGGTTCAGGTCCACCTTCACATAGGCCTGCGCCACCACGGCGGACGACAGCGGCGCGAAGCCCAGCCACGCGGCGGCCGGCAGAAATCCGCAGACCAGCACGGCCAGGCCCCAGTGCATCAGGCGGCGCGCTTCGCGCATATGCAGCGCAAGAGGGTCGTTGGCCGCGATGGCATGCGCCGTGTGAGTCATCGGACAACCTCCGTGCTGCGCACTGCGGTGCGAGCTTGCTTGGGGCGGCCCGGCGCGGCGCTCATGACACCTTCTCCGCAGGGCGCGACGGCATCATCACCACCTGGGCGCTGCCCGTGTTCTGGCCCGAACGCCTGATCGTCTGCATCACCTCCGCCGCCGGTCCGTACTGCTTGACGCGGCCGGCCTCCAACACCAGGAGCTTGTCCATATGCTGCACCAGCGCGCTGCGGTGCGTGACCACGACCACCGTGACCTGCCCGCGCAGCGCCTTCAAGGCCTCGCCCAGCGCCAGTTCGCCCGCCCCGTCCAGGTTGGAGTTGGGCTCGTCCAGCACCAGCAGCTTCGGGTTGCCATAGAGCGCGCGTGCCAGCGCGATGCGCTGGCGCTGGCCCGGCGACAGCATCACGCCCATGTTGTCGACGACGGTGTCGTAGCCCTCGGGCAGCGCCAGGATCAGCGCATGCACGCCGGCGCGCTGTGCCGCCTGCACGACCTTGTCCGCATCGACCTCGCCCAACCGCGCGATGTTGTCGGCAACGGTGCCGGCGAACAGCTCGACATCCTGCGGCACATAGCCGAGCCAGGGGCCGAGTTCTTCGCGCGGCCATTGCGCGAGGTCGACCTCGTCCAGCCGTACGACACCTGCATGCGGCCGCCACAGGCCGGTCAACAGGCGCACCAGGGTCGACTTGCCGGCGCCGCTGGGGCCGGTGATGGCCAGCGACTCGCCGGGCTCCAGGCTCAGCGACACGCCCGCGAGGATCATCCGCTCGCCCTGCGGAGGCCGGAACACGAGGCCCTCCGCGTACAGGCGGCCACTCGGCGCCGGGAGCGCCATGCGTTGCGGCTGCCGCTCAGCGGCACCCAGCACCTCGGACAGGCGCGCGAAGGCAAGGCGCCCCTCGGCCAGCACGCGCCAACTCCCCACCACCTGTTCGACCGGCGCCAGCGCCCGGCCGAGCAGGATGGTGCAGGCCACCAGGATGCCCGGCGTGCCTTCGCCCGTGATGACGAGGTAGGCACCCAGTGCCTGCAACAGGACCTGCACCGCCTGGCGCGTGGTGCGCGTGAGCGCAGCCATCGCCACCGACTTGCGCGCGGTCGGCCCCTGCCGCGCGGCGACGCCGGCGTTGAGATCCCGCCAGCGCCCGATCACCGCCTCCCCCATTCCGAGCGATTGCGCCAGCTCCGCGTTCTGCATCGAGGATTCGAGGTAGCGCGTGGCCCTGGCAGCGTCCTTCTGCAGGGCTTCGATGTCGCGGCGCGTGATGCGGTCGTTCACCACGGCAAGGATGAGCATCAGCACCGACGCGGCGGCGGCGGCCATGCCCAGCATCGGATGCGCCATCCAGATGACCGCGACATAGACGAATGTCCATGGCACATCGAACAGGGCCAGCAGGCCCTGGGCGGAAAACAGGCTGCGCAGCGCCGCGACGTCGCGCAAGCCTTCGGAAGGCACGCGCTCGGCGCGCCGCGCCGTGCGGGCCAGCATGACCTTGGCCACCACCGGAGACAGTTGGTCGGCGATCAGATTGCCCGCGACGCCCTGCAGCCGGCTGCGCAGGTAGTCCAGCATCAGCATCAGGCCGAGCGCCACGGCGACGCCGATCAGCAGCACCAGCAGCGTCTCCCGGCTCTGGCTCGTCAGCACGCGGTCGAAAACCTGCAGCATGAAAAGCGCGGGGGCGAGCAGCAGCAGGTTCACGAAGAACGAGAAGCCCGCAACGAAAAGAAGCGGCCGCTCGAGAAGCTGGAGAAGAGGCTTCATGTCGATTTCTCTCTTGTGCTGCCACCCGCACCCGCGGGCGGCGGGCGGTTTCTCACAGCCCGACCTTGATGTCGTTGCTGTCGAAGGTGTCGGCCGGATTGCTCAGCGTCAACGTCGCCACCAGCGTGCGGTTGGCGGCGCCCAGGCCGTCGGCGTCGTAATACAGGTTGCCCGTCGCGCTGTCGTAGATCACGTGCACGCCCGCCCCCACCACGTCTCCCGCGCCACCGCCGTTCAAGGACGCGAACTCGGCCGCCGACAGCGTGCTTCCGCTCGCAGTCGTGAGGGCCGTGAACGTGCCGCGCGACAGCTCGATCAGGTCGCCGCTCGCCGCCGATCCCGACGCATCGAAGTCGGTGATCGAATCCACAGCATTGGGTGCCGAGTCGAAGACGAAGGTGTCGTTGTCCGCGCCGCCGGTGAGTATGTCGGCGCCGGCCCCACCGACGATGCGGTCGTCGCCCGCAAGGCCGTTGATCACGTCATTGCCGCCGCCGCCGCGCAATTGATCGTTCGACGCCGAACCGGTGATCGTGTCGGCGAAGGCCGTGCCGATGACGCCCTCGAAGTTCCTGTAGCTGTCGGTGCCAAGCCCGGCGGCGCTGGCATTGAAGCTCGTCGGGCTGCTGCTTTGCGTCAGCGTGAACGTGAGCCCGGCGGTGCCGTCCGAGAAGTCGAGCAGGTCACCGGTGCCCCCTGCCCCATCGAGCGTGTCGTTGCCGGCACCACCGCGGATGATGTCGTTCGAGGCGCTGCCGGTGAGGGTGTCGGCCAGGCCCGTTCCGATCACGCCTTCGATGTTCTGGTAGGTGTCGTTGTTACCGAGTCCGCCGGTGCCGTTGACGATGCTGGTAGATACGGCACTCTGGACCAGCGTGAAATTGACCGCCACGGTCCCATCCGAGAAGTCGAGCAGGTCCTCGGTGCCGGCACCGCCATCCATCGAGTCGTTGCTGCCCAGGCCGCCTCGCAGCACATCGTTGCCGGCACCGCCCGACAGGGTGTCGTTGCCGTCGCCACCGATCAGGAGGTCGTTGCCGGAAGAGCCGAGCAGCGTGTCGGCTCCGTTGCCGCTGCCTCCGATGAAGACGTCACCGCCCGCACCGCCGGTCAGGTTGTCGGCGCCGCCGCGGCCATCGATGAAGGAGGCCTGGTAGGTGCCGGCCGCGCTGAGATCGATCGTGTCGGCTGCGTTGCCGGTGGACACGGCCATGACGTCGATCGTTGCCGTTGCCGTGGCGGTGCCGCCGGCCCCGTCCGACACGGTGTACTGGAAACTGCCGGCCGCGGCGCCCGCCGTGCTGCCGCTGGTGAAGCTGATCGTGCCGTTGGTGGCGTCCAGGGTCAGGCCCGAAATCCCGACCGCGCCGCTGACGCCTGTGATCGTCAAGGCAAGACCGTCGATGTCGGTGTCGTTGCCGAGCAGCGAACTCGCCGACAGCGTGACCAGCGTGCTGCTGGACACGATGACCCTGTCGGTCGCGGCGACCGGGTCGTCGTTCACCGCGTTGACGGTGATGCTCGCCGTGTCGGTGGCGCTCGAGAACGCGGAGCTGCCTCCATTCGTCACGGTGCTGGCCGTGGTGCCTGCCGTGCCGCTCGTCTGGTCCCAGGCGTGGAAAGTGACGCCATTGCCGACTGTCCCATTGAAGTTCGAATTCGCCTGGAAGTAGACACGCGTGTTCGCGTCCGCGGCCAACAGCAGCGCGGACGCGTCCGACACCGCACCCACCGCTGCCCAGCTGGCGCCGCCATTGGTGGAATACCACCAGCTTCCGTTGGAGGCATTCACCCCCGACAACGCGATGCCGGTGATGGCGCCGTTGTCTGCATCGGTCACGTTGTCGAGGCCGCCGGCCGGCGGATTCAGATTCACCAGGCTCGATACGAGCGTCCCGACGGCCCCGACCGGTGCGCCGGCATCCTCGTTGACCGACGCCAGGGCGGGTGTCGCGGCAGCACTCAGGACGGGTGCATCGTTGGTTCCGGCGATGGTCACGGTCACAACCCGACTGGCGGTCCCGTCGGACGAGACTGCAGTGAAGCTGTCGCTGATTGATTGACCGGCGCCCAGTTGCTGGATCGCCGTCTGGCCGTCGTTGGCCGTGTAGGTCCAGTTGCCATCGGCTGCCAATGCGAAGCTGCCGTAGCCATTGCTGCCGGTGGTGCTCGCTTGAGGCGCAAAATTCGACTGGCCCGCATCCACGTCGGCAATCGTCAGCGCGCCGCTGGCCGCGAGACTGCCACCGGACACCGCAACGTCTTCTTGCACCGTAGCGCTGGCCATACCACCAATCGTCGGTACGTCGTTGGTCCCGGTGATCGTCACGGTCACCACTTGACTGGCCGTTCCGTCGGACGAGACTGCAGTGAAGCTGTCGCTGATCGTTTGACCTGCGCCAAGCTGTTGGATCGCCGTTTGGCCATTGTTGGCCGCGTAGGTCCAGTTGCCATTCGCCGCCAGCGTGAAGTTGCCATAGCCATGGCTGCCGGCAGTGCCCGCTTGGGGCGCGAAGTTCGACTGGCCCTGATCGACATCGGCAATCGTCAGCGCACCGCTGGTGCTCAGGTTCGGCGTCGAGGCATCCTCGGTCACCGCGCCGCTGGCGACGCCGCCGATCACTGGCACGTCGTTGGTGCCGGTGATCGTTACCGTCACCACTTGGCTGGCCGTTCCGTCGGACGAGACCGCGGTGAAGCTCTCGCTGATCGACTGACCTGCACCGAGCTGTTGGATCGCCGCTTGGCCATTGTTGGCCGTGTAGGTCCAGTTGCCATTGGCTGCGAGCGTGAAGTTGCCATAGCCGCTGCTTCCGGCAGTGCCAACCTGGGCTGCGAAGCTGGACTGGCCCGTATCCACATCGGCAATCGTCAGCGCACCACCGGTGCTCAGGTTCGGCGTCGATACGTCCTCGGTCACCGCGCCGCTGGCGACGCCGCCGATCACCGGCACGTCGTTGGTGCCGGTGATCGTCACCGTCACCACCTGGCTGGCCGTTCCATCGGAGGAAACTGCGGTGAAGCTGTCGCTGATCGATTGACCCGCGCCCAACTGTTGGATCGCGCTTTGGCTGTTGTCGGCCGCATAGGTCCAAGTGCTGTCGGTCGCCAGCGAGAAGTTGCCATAGCCGTTGCTGCCGCCGGTGCCGGCCTGAGGCGTGAAGTTGGATTGGCCCTGGTCGACATCGGCAATCGTCAGCGCGCCGCTGGTGCTGAGGTTCGGCGTCGAGGCATCCTCGGTCACCGCCCCGCTGGCCACGCCGCCGATCACCGGCACGTCGTTGGTCCCGGTGATCGTTACCGTCACGAGTTGGCTCGCCGTGCCGTCGGACGAGACTGCAGTGAAGCTGTCACTGATCGACTCCCCTGCACCCAGTTGTTGGATCGCCACCTGGCTGTTGTCGGCCGTGAAGCTCCAACTGCCATCGGCCGAGAGCGTGAAGCTGCCATAGCCGTTGCTGCCGCCGGTGCCGGTCTGAGGCGTGAAGTTGGATTGGCCCTGGTCGACATCGGCAATCGTCAGCGCACCGCCGGTGCTGAGGTTCGGCATCGAGGCATCCTCGGTCACCGCACCGCTGGCGACGCCGCCGATCACCGGCACGTCGTTGGTCCCGGTGATCGTTACCGTCACGAGTTGGCTCGCCGTGCCGTCGGACGA
>NZ_JBGLYN010000087.1:0-27090 GCF_047304045.1 Variovorax sp. Varisp85 | reverse complement strand
GGGTAGGTTGAACACCTGGCTCACTTTTACTTCGGCACTACCCGCAAAACTGGCTCAGTTTCCGGTCGGCGCCAACACCTCGGCCGAACTTTGGCGATGGATGCTGACCGTCATAAAGCGGCCACTCGGCTAAATCACCGCTGGCAGCACGAAGATCAGAGATACGTTGTGGAACAGCCCGTATGGCGGCGCGCCAGAACTGTGCACCCCGTCAACGGCAAGCGCGGCATGATCCCCATGCCTACCGATGCGACGTTCCTGAACGCCATCGCGGCTGAACAGTCGTCTCGAAGAGTTGTCTCCTCATCGCTGGCACCTGCGCTGGTTGAATCCTTCTTCGTCGGCGTGCCGGCGTCAAGATAGCGCGGCCAGCCGCTTACACCACATCGATGTGCCAACCCTTGCTCAAGAGCGCCGTTCGCAATCCTGTCGGAACTCGCTCTTCGTTTGCCGCAAGGCACAACAACGCCGCTGGGCGGGACATCGCAACGTAGAGATTCCGCATTTGAGCCTGCTGTGTCTTTGGGAGCTTGTCGAGCTTCTTCGAGGCAGTCCCGGCGATGTATTCAAGCCCTAGCGCGACGTCAAACTTCCTGCTGGTGCCACCGTAGGATTCCAGGACCAGGGATGCCGAGTGCGTCTCTCCCTTCATCCCGGCTGTCGTGCCCAGTCCAAACTCAAGACTCCGTCCCAAGTGCGAGACCTGACACCTCGTCGATGCGGTCGAGTTCGCCGTCCCTTGCAGTCCTGGCTCATCAAATACGCTCAGAGCTGAGAACTCATCAAACTCGAGTTCATCCGGGAGATACGGCTTGAGTCCTACATACACAAGCTGGATGGTCGAATCGCGCTGGCCCACGACACAGAGTTGCTCACCAGAAATCGCCAGTTGACGGGTGAGACCTTCAATCGGCCCTGATGCCCCGAACTCTCTTGCGGCCCGAGGTAGCGCACGTGCATCTCGAACACCGTCCGCCAGAGGCGACCTTGCCGCGCGGAGCACCAGCAGCAGTGCCCTCCGGACGTCGGAAACACGCGAGCTGAGCGATGCCTCCAGCAGGGTCTTCTTGGCATCCCCGACGAGCCCCCAGAAGCGTTCAGAACGCATGCTGGTGATTTGCTGGCCTTCACCATAGGCCGGCCAGTAGTCCACAAGATGGCGCCCAGCCGCAACCTTGCCCTCTCCCGCCTTGCGAGTGCACATCGCCTTCACCTGGCGAGCACCAGCTTCGTCCTCGGTCAGGCGTTCGATAACCAAGCGACCATAGTGTGGCAACACCTTGGCGGCATCTGCCGTGGGGTACAAGAGTAGGACCGGCGCGTGGGTGCCAGCTCCCTCTCCCACAACTGCGTTGCCGCTCAGGCGCACGCTACCCACCGCACTTGCGATGGCCGGACCAAACCGCTTGCTGGTGCTGATGCAACCGTACCCGCCACGCGGGAACGTAAGGAGGTCAGCGTTCTCCTCGTCCGAGAGAATCTTCTGGTCTACATCCCCGAATCTTTGCATCACCGACTTTCCATCGAAGATGCGATTCAGGAAGGACTCCTGGTCCCAGGACGTGTCCTGCATCTCGTCGATGAAGACCATCGGGAACCGCCGGTGAACGACATCCACGAGGTGGGGGCAGGTCTTGAGCGCGAGGGCGGCATACGCAAACATGTCTCGATGTCGAAAGATGCCGTCCTTTGTCAGCATCGCCTTGAGCTTCATCAGCGATTTGTACGACGCCGTGTGTGGGCCGGGCAGCGTTCCGTTCTCAACTTGCACCTGCCGGTCCGCCGTTCGATAGAACAGCGTCGTGACGATGCCATCACCATTGTTCTGGTTCTCCAGGTACACGCGTAGGCCCAAGAACATGCCCAGCTGTAGAAGCGACCGGGCCTTGTCGGCGAAGACGACATCGTCGATGACATCGACCTTCTGGCCCGAGCTTCGCAGCATAGGCATCGCGAAGAACTGGTTGACGAAGGCATGGATGGTGCCGACGAAATGGGGATAGCTCAGTAGTTGTGCACCCTCAGCGCTCCCCGCCAGGCGCTGCGCAATCTCGTCCCGCGCCACGTTGGTGTGGCTGAGAACACAGATGCCGCGTCGCGCATGAGGCCACTTCTTGGCCAGCAATAGCAGCTTGGCTGCAAGCAATGAAGTCTTCCCGCTACCCGGAACCGCATTGAAGTCGCGCGAACCGTTCTCCAGCAGCGCGCTCCGACGTTCCACGTCATCGAAGTTCAGGTCCTTGGCTAGGGTCGCGAGGTCGACTAGGTCTTTCGTTCCGAGGCTGACCGCGCTCACGTGCCGTTCCCTCGCGCGCCACCCGTCGAAGCGCTTAGCGGAACGACCGGGGCCGCCAGTGCAGTTCCGGCCTGACCCGGTGTCTGAGCACCGGCCGCGAGAAGGCCTGGCGGGGCCGGCACGCTCGGGATGGCCGATGGAACTGTCGCAAGCGCTGCAGGTGCCGGAGGTAGCGTCGAGCTGGGGATGGACGCTGCTGCGCCCGGCACTGTCACTGCGGTTAGCATCGCAGCTCCCACGCCGGCCGTCGCTGCAGGCTTTGCAGCTGGAGCAATAGTCAAGTGGGAGAGTGCTGCCTGCAGGTAAGGAGGCAAAGCCTTGAACAGGTCATCGCCCGTTCCATACTTTCCCGTGCAGACTAGGTGAGCCGCGTACTGGGCCGCGATGGCCTTCGACGCGTCTTTCTCTTGGAGCGGCTTGTAAATGATGGCCGCCAGCTCCTCCTTGGTGTGCCCTGCACCTTCCAACGAGGTCCAGCTCAACTCAGCTGCGGCCAGCGTCTCAGTCTCATCGGCTTCTTCAAGACGTTCATCGCGAGACTTTGCCTTGGCCGCCAGAGAAATCGCCAGGTGCATCAGCTTCGCGCAGCCATGTAGCGCTAGGTCGAACTCAAGCGTCCAGCGATCAGAAACACACACGATGGTCTTGCCGCCTTCAGCTCGCTCCTTCTTCCTCTGCACCGCTTCAGCCATCTCAAGTGGGGAGTAATCAGAATCGAAGCGCTTCCCCTTGGCGGGCTTGGCGACGTAAGGCTTTGCGACGTTGGGCACAATGTCCCGATCAGTCAGGCAGACCACCGGGATCGGAATCTCCGGGCCGGCTCCCTCGCGCTGAAGGATGCGAGCGTAGTGATACAGGCCAGTGTGTCCCACGTTGACCATCGACACGCCATGCTTTGAGAACGACCGACCGCACATCTCAGCGATAGCGGGAATCAAGATGGCTTCGGCAGGTCCCTCCACCATCATGACGCCGCGGGCAAAGAACAAGTTCGCCTTGGTTGCATCAATGAAGCGGCGCAGGAACGAGTAGTCGGTACGCTTGAGCTTGGTCTTTCCCGCGGCCAAGGGGAAGGTCTGAGCCTTGCGCACCAGCGTCATATCTTCGATGCGCGCGGTCGACACCAGCGAAGGGCTATGGGTCGTCATGATGACCTGCACGCGCTTCTCCGCCTGCTCCTCGTTAGAGTGTTCTTTCAGCAGGTCCATCACGCGCTCTTGCAGCTGCGGATGGAGGTGAGCCTCAGGCTCTTCGACGAGCAGCAGAGCGAGCTCCTCGCCGTCCCGAAGCAGGACCAACTCGGTGGCCATGAACAGCGCGTTGTTGTAGCCAAGGCCCCGCGCACAGCGTTCATCCGGATGAATATGCGCGCCGGGCAGCAAGGACAGCTCGAACTTTTCAAGGATTGGCGTCAGCGAAAGGTCGGGGGCGATACGGATGCGCGATTGCAGCTCCTCGCCAGAGAACGCGAACTGACCGAGGTAGTTATCGTTGATGTCTTTCTCTACGCCCTTGACGACCTCATGCTCACCCAGGTGGTGCTGCGCGAAAGCCATCAAGCCGACCAAGCGCTCAGGAACATCTTTGGGCGAGGCCTTGTCGAAGTCGTTCACCTCCTGGCCTGCGATGTCGTTGTGGGCGCCAAGAATCTGCGAAAGACGCGATTGGCGGCCTGGTCGCAACTCCGCTTCGGCGTCACGCAGTGGCTTCAGGTAGGTCGCGCGCACAAGCTCTCTGACCGCGTAGCCGACCTCCGGTCCGGTGCCAGCAGCGCCGGTTCGAACGACTGTGTCGACGCGCGCTCGCTTTGTCGCTTGCGGCGGGTGGTAGCGCGCCTCGAGATGGAGGATGAGCGAGCAGGTTCCGTCCGCGCCGAGTGTGAGCCATTCGAGAACCGATGCCTCCTGGTCTGGGCTCAATCCACACAGCGTGGCTTCGATGCTGAGTGTTTGGGCGCGGCTTTTGCCTTCAATGTGGAAGTCCTGCTCGAAGAGCCTGACAGGCTCATAGCTTGTCGTCAGCAGTACCTGCCGGATAGCGTCAATGATGCCGGTCTTGCCCGCATCGTTCTCACCAACAAGGATGTTGAGCCCGGGATTGAGCTCCCAGTTCAGTTCAGGCGCAGTCGTGCCGTCCCCGAACGCGCGATAGTTGCGCGCCCGGATGTGCTTCAGATACATGCTCTCCCCCCACTTGTTCAACGGCATCACCTGCGAAAGTTTGCAGGCTCCCTCCGACTTCAGTGCTCGCTTGCCGCTTAAGTCATTCACGCCTTAGCGATGTCGTCTTCTCACGGAACTGGGCTCCGTGCAGGACAGGCCCCTCAGTTGAGGTGATTGACGCGTTCGCCAGACGTCTTGGCGCTACCGCAACACTATCACCTCTTCGCGCCCATTCGGGGATATCGAAGGTTCGCATCGAAAACCCGCTTGTGCTCGTCGCGGCCATTTGAGTCGCTGGTCGCTGACCAGCGACAATTATCTTGAGCGGCCCCTCGGGTCTTCAGGTCGTTGAACACCTTCATCCAGAACTTGGCGCCCTCGGTGCCCTCAATCCACAGTCCCAGGATGTCGCGCGTGCCGCCGGGCAGCACGCCCAGGGCCAGGTAGATGTCCGTTCTTCGTCAAGCAGCGGTCGTTCACCGAGGAATGTGTGATCGGCAGCTCTCAGTCTGAAAGACGTGTACGGCGTCGATGGCCCGCCGCTTAGTGGCAGCAAAGCATAGACAAGACCAACCCCTGCGGGGGTTGGCGGCGATACATCTATGCTCAAACCAACCGTAAGTCGAATTGGTAGGAACGATGGTGTAAGAAATAAAAAAGCGCCCCGTAAGGCGCTATTTTCCTTATCTTCTGGCGGAGAGTGTGAGATTCGAACTCACGGACGCTTTCACGTCGGCAGTTTTCAAGACTGCTGGTTTAAACCACTCACCCAACTCTCCGGAACCGTCGATTTTATGCCGACGGCGTTGCCCTACGCTTCATCGGGCAGGAACATCGCCTGCAGATCGCTCAGAAAATCCAGCCCGCGCTCGGTCGGCCACACGCGGAACAGGTCGCGCGCCACGAGCCCCTTGCGCTCGGCTTCTTCCAATCCACGCTGGATCGACGTCATCGCCAGTCCCGTGCGTTCGCTGAACTGCGGCAGCGTGAAGCCCTGCTTCAGCCGCAGCGCATTGAGCATGAATTCGAACGGCAGATCGGCCAGCGCCACCTCGTCGCTCTGCGACACCGCGGCGCCCGCGCGTGCGTTCTCCATGTACAGGCGCGGTTCGCGAAAGCGCACCTGGCGCACGATGCGGTGCGCAAAGCTCAGCTTGCTGTGCGCGCCGGCGCCAATGCCAAGGTAGTCGCCGAATTGCCAGTAGTTGAGGTTGTGCGCGCACTGGTGCCCTTCGCGCGCATAGGCCGACACCTCGTAGCGCGACATGCCGGCCGCAGTGGTGCGCTCGGTGATGCGGTCGAGCATGGCGTAGGCGATGTCGTCCTCGGGCAGCGTGGGCGGGAACTTGGCGAACCAGGTGTTGGGTTCGATGGTCAGGTGGTACACCGACAGGTGCGGCGGCGCGAGCGCCAGCGCCTGCGACAGATCAGCGTCCAGGCCCTCGAGCGTCTGGCCCGGCAGCGCGTACATCAGGTCGAGGTTGAAGGTGTCGAAGGTGCTCGCAGCCTCTTCGAGCGCGGCAATGGCCTGGGCGCGATCGTGCACACGGCCCAGCGCCTTCAGGTGCTCGTCGTTGAAGCTCTGCACGCCCACCGACAGGCGCGTGACGCCGGCCGCGCGGTAGGCCCGGAAGCGATTGCGCTCGAAGGTGCCGGGGTTGGCTTCGAGCGTGATCTCGCAATCGGGCGTGAGCTTCAGGCGCGCACGCACATCGCCGAGCAAGCGGTCGATGGCTTGCGGCGAAAACAGGCTCGGCGTCCCGCCGCCGATGAAGATGGTGTGGACGGTGCGGCCCCAGATGAGCGGCAGTGCGGCATCGAGGTCGGCCACCAACGAATCGATGTACGCCTGCTCGGGAATGCCGTCGATCTCCGCTTCGCTCGCGGCACGCCATTCGTGCGAGTTGAAGTCGCAGTACGGGCACTTGCGCAGGCACCACGGCAGGTGGATGTAGAGCGACAGCGGCGGCAGCGCGCTGAGCTGCAGCGGACCGGGCCGCATCCAATGCAGCACGTCGTTGGCCTGCGGCGCTCCCGTGGACTGCGCCGGCTGGATCGGGAAGATGGTGGCCATTACAGCCAGCGCTCGCGCATCAGCGCCAACATGGCCTGCGCCGCGCGGCCGCGGTGGCTGTGGGCGTTCTTGACCTCGGGCGGCAGTTGGGCAAAGGTCTTGCCGAAGGCCGGCAGGTACATGACGGGGTCGAAGCCGAAGCCGTTGTCGCCAACGGGCGCGGGCGCGATCTCGCCGACGACGCGGCCGATGGCGATGAGCGGCTCGGGGTCGTCGTGGCTGCGCAACGCGACCAGCGTGCTCACGAGCGCGGCGCGGCGGTTGGCCACGCCGTCGAGTTGCTCGAGCAGCGCCTTCACATTGTTGGCGTCGCCCTTGGGGTAGCCGAATTGCGTGGCGTAGTAGGCGGTGTCGACGCCCGGCAGGCCGCCGAAGGCATCGACGCAAAGGCCCGCGTCATCGGCGATGGCGGGCAGGCCAGTGGCGGCGCTGGCGTGGCGGGCCTTGGCCAGCGCGTTCTCCACGAAGGTGCGGAAAGGTTCTTCAGCCTCACCCACGCCCAGCGCCGACTGCGGCACCAGGGTAACGGCCAGCCCTGCAAACAGTTGCTGGAGTTCGGCGAGCTTGCCTGCGTTGTTGGAAGCCAGAACCAGTTTCATGAGTCAGTTCGAGAGCAGTGCCTGCTTCTGCAAGGTCACGAGTTCGCCGATGCCCTTCTCGGCAAGGCCGAGCAGGATGTTCATTTCTTCGCGCGTGAAGGCCACGCCTTCGGCCGTGCCCTGCACTTCGACGAAGTGGCCGGCGCCGGTCATGACGACGTTCATGTCGGTGTCGCAGGCCGAGTCTTCGGTGTATTCGAGGTCGAGCAACGGCGTGCCGCCGACGATGCCCACCGAGATGGCGGCCACGTGCCCCTTGATGGGCGATGCCTCGATGGCGCCGCTGGCCACCAGCTTGCTGACCGCGTCCTGCGCCGCCACGAAGGCGCCGGTGATGGCGGCGGTGCGGGTGCCGCCGTCGGCCTGCAGCACGTCGCAGTCGAGGTGGATGGTGCGCTCGCCGAGCACGGCAAGGTCGAACACGGCGCGCATCGAGCGGCCGATGAGGCGCTGGATTTCCTGCGTGCGGCCGGTCTGCTTGCCCTTGGCCGCCTCGCGGCTGCTGCGGGTGTGCGTGGCGCGCGGCAGCATGCCGTATTCGGCGGTGACCCAGCCTTCGCCGCTGCCCTTCTTGTGCGGCGGCACCTTCTCTTCGACGGAGGCCGTGCACAGCACGCGGGTCTGGCCGAACTCGATCAGCACCGAGCCTTCGGCATGGATGGTGAAGCCACGGGTGATGCGCACCGGTCGCAATTGATCGGCGGCGCGGCCGCCGCTTCGCGTGAAAGCAGTCATTTGTTCGGGAATTGGAAAGAAAAAAGAAAAGCCGCGCGCGCTCAGGTCTTGCGTGCGGCGGAACGGCGAATGGCCTCGTTGATCTCGGCGATGGAGCGCTCGATGGCGTCTTCGTCGAGGTCGTCGATCTCGTTGTCCGACGCCGGCATGCCGGCCTGGATGGTCGAGGCGAACACGCCGTCTTCGATGGTCTCGGTGGACACGCCGCTGCGGTCGTCCGCGCTGTCGGGCATTTCCCATTCGAGCGCAATGAGCGTGACGTTGTCGCTGTGGGCACCGCCCTTGCGCAGGGCCATCTCGGCGAGGTCGGGAGCCGCATCGGACACGGGCTTGCCCGAGGAGAGTGTGTGCACGATCAATTCGTCGTCGAGCACGCCCCAGACACCGTCGGAGCACAGCATGATGCGGTCGCCGCGCTGCAGCTGCAGCGGCGCCGCAATGTCGAACAGCGGCGTGGTCGGCGAGCCGAGGCAAGTCAGCAGCAGGTTGCGGTTGACAGGCATGTCCGAGCCGTGCGGCTTGGGGCGTTCGGCGTGCGAGTGGTCGCGCGTGCGCACCAGCAGGCGGCCGTCGCGCACGACGTACAGGCGCGAATCGCCGCAGTGCATCCATGTCGCGGTGGTGCCCTGGAGCACGGCCGCGACAACGGTGGTGCGCGGCGTGTCGAGCATGGCCTTGTGGCTCGCGTAGCGCATGATCTGCTGGTGCGCGGCCATGGCCGATTCGGCCAGGAAGGCCTTCACGTCCTTCACGGTCGGGCGGGCCTCGCGCTGGTAGAGCGCAGCGATGGTCTGCAGCGCCAGCTGCGCCGCGACCTCGCCTTCCGGATGGCCGCCCATGCCGTCGGCCAGCACGAACAGCCCCGATTCCCGCGTGTAGCAATAGCCCATGCGGTCTTCGTTCTTGAGACGCCCGCCCTTGCGGCTGACCTGGAAGACGGAGAATTTCATGATGTCATGCGGGGCGCGTGGTGGGCGCAGCAGCCTTGGGCAGGCTCTTCTTGTCGAAAGAGCGGATGTTGTCGATCGACAGGCGCACTTTCTCGCCCACCGTGAGCTTGGTGTAGCGGCGCTCGCCTTCGCGGCTCAATTCCTTCTGCAGCGCGAAGACCGATTGCGGGCGTGACAGCGGGTCGAGCGACATGCACCATTCGACCACCTCGATCAGGTTGTCGGAGTACACGCCGCGCAGGCGCGACAGCGACAGGCTGAGCCGGTCTTTCTCGATTCGCCGAGGCGCGTCGTTGGGCGGATAGCCCTGCATGCAGGCGTAGATGCAGGCGCCGATGGCGTAGATGTCGGTCCAGGGGCCCATCGACGAGTCGCGCCGGTACATCTCGGGGGCCGCGAAGCCGGGGGTGTACATGGGGCGGATGAAGATGCCTTCCTTGCTGAGCACTTCGCGCGCGGCGCCGAAGTCGATCAGCACGGCGCGGTCGTCGTCGGTGACGAAGATGTTGGCCGGCTTGATGTCCAGGTGCAGCATCTTGTACTGGTGGACGATGCGCAGGCCGCGCAGGATCTCGTCGAACAGCGAGCGGATGGTCGACTCGCGGAACACCTTCTGCTTTTTCAGGTCTCGCGCGGTGACCACGAAATCCTGCAGGGTCGCGCCCTCCAGGTAGTTCATGACCATGTAGACGGTCTCGTTCTCGCGGAAGAAGTTGAGCACGCTGACCACCGAGGCGTGCGAGATCTGCGCGAGCGAGCGGCCCTCCTCGAAGAAGCTCTTGAGCCCCAGCCGGTAGAGCGACAATTTCTCGGGCGGCACTTGCGGCGCGAGCTCACCGGGGCCTCGGGTGGCGAGCGACGACGGCAGGTATTCCTTGATGGCCACCTGCTGTCCGCTGGGGTCGATGGCGAGATAGACGACACCGAAACCACCTGCGGAAAGCCGGCGTACAACGCGGTAACCACCAATGACCGTATCGGGCAACAGGGGCGTAGGCTTGACCTTTGACATAATCCGGGAGTTTCGCCCGAAGGCGATGGTGCGGCAAGCGAACGCCGTGCCGACGCCTCGGTGCATGCAAGCAAAACCACAGTGAGGCGCAATGCCAGTTTACAGCATGACCGGCTACGCCAGCGGCCAGAACGGGTCCGCAGGCAGCCACTCCGAAGCCGATGCACGGCCTTCCGCCGGGGGCCGGCTCGGGGTCGAAATCCGCTCGGTCAACAGCCGCTTCCTCGATCTCACCTTCAAGTTGCCCGAGGAGCTGCGCCAGCATGAGACCGCGCTGCGCGAGCTGCTCACGGGCAAGCTCAAGCGCGGCAAGGTCGAGGTGCGCGCCGCCATCGAGAACACAGCCCAGGCCGGCGTGGTCGAGCCCTCCGTCAAGCTGCTCCAACGGCTCAACGGGGTGCAGGACAGCATCAAGGCCTGGCTGCCCGCCGCGCGCGACCTGAGCGTGGCCGACGTGCTGCGCCTGGCCGGCGGTGACAGCGCCGCCCGCGGCGACTGGGGACCCGACCTGATCGAGGTCGCCGGCAAGGCCCTCGAAGGCCTGATGTCGGCCCGCCAGCGCGAAGGCGCCCGGCTGGCGAAGATGCTCGAAGCCCACCTGGCCCAACTGCGCACCCTGGTGCAGCAGGCCGGTCCGCTGGTGCCGCAGCTGGTCGAACAGCAGCGCACCCGCTTCCTGGAGCGCTGGCAGGAGGCCATGGGCCTGACCGCCGGCACGGGCGGTACGCTGCCCGAGGCGGCCCAGGACCGCGCGCTGACCGAGGCCACCGCCTTTGCGATCCGCATCGACGTGGCCGAGGAGCTCACGCGGCTGAATTCGCACCTCGACGAGATCGAGCGGCTGCTCAAGAAGGGCGGCGAGATCGGCAAGCGCCTCGACTTCCTGATCCAGGAGCTGCACCGCGAGGCCAATACCCTGGGCTCGAAGTCGGCGGCGCTGGAACTCACGCGCATCGGCGTGGACATGAAGGTCCTGATCGAGCAGATGCGCGAGCAGGTGCAGAACATCGAATGACGACGAGCGACAGAATGGACTACCCCGGCAACATCTTCGTGGTGGCGGCGCCCAGCGGCGCCGGCAAATCGAGCCTGGTCAAGGCGCTCATGGAACTCGACTCGGCCGTGCAGCCTTCGGTGTCGCACACGACCCGGTCGCCGCGCGGACAGGAAAAGCATGGCCGCGAGTACTTTTTTGCGTCGCCAACGGAGTTCGACGCAATGATCGCGGCCGACGGCTTCGTGGAGTGGGCACATGTGCACGGCCACCGCTATGGCACCTCCAAGAAGGCCATTGAGGAGCGGATCGCCCAGGGCGCGGACGTCATCCTCGAAATCGACTTCCAGGGCGCCCTGCAGATCCGCAAGACCTTTGCCAACGCGGTGATGATCTTCATCCTGCCCCCCAGCTGGGAGGAACTGCGCTCCCGGCTCGAACGGCGCGGTGAAGACAGCGCCTCGGTCATCGAATTGCGCCTGAAGAACGCCGCCGAAGAGATGGCCCGGGCGGGGGAATTCGACTTCGTTATAATCAACGAGTTATTTGAGCGCGCACTTTTCGATCTCAAGGCGATCGTCCACGCTCAGCGGCTCCGGTATTCCGCACAGCGCCGTGCCCGTGCCGACACATTCGCCGCACTGAACATCCCCTGATATCCGAGTTCACCGCTCCCAGACCGAAAGATTCTCATCATGGCCCGCATCACCGTCGAAGATTGCCTCGTCAATATTCCGAACCGTTTCCAGCTCGTCCTGGCCGCCACCTACCGTGCGCGCATGCTGAGCCAGGGCCATGCCCCCAAGATCGAGAGCAAGAACAAGCCCGCCGTGACCGCCCTGCGCGAAATCGCCGAAGGCAAGATCGGCCTCGAAATGCTCAAGAAGGTGCCGGGCTGATCTGACGCAGCCCTGCAACGAAAAGGCACCGCGAAGCGGTGCTTTTTTTATGTCCGGACGCGTCCACAGAGCGGTCACGCTAAAGTGGTAGCCATGAGCGCGGTAGCCAAACATCAGTCCCATGCCCCCAAAGGCACGCCGAAGCCGAGCCCGGCGGCGCTGAACGCGGCCGCCGCGAGCTTCGCGGCATTGACCGCGCGCCTCGACTACCTGAGCCCCGAAGACACCGAACTGGTCCGGCGCGCCTACCGCTTCGCCGACGAAGCCCACCTGGGCCAGCTGCGCAACAGCGGCGAGCCCTACATCACGCACCCGATCGCCGTGGCGGCGCAATGCGCCGAGTGGAAGCTCGATGCGCAGGCGCTGATGGCCGCCCTGCTCCACGACGCCATCGAAGACTGCGGCGTCACCAAGCCCGAACTCATCGAGCGCTTCGGCGCCCCGGTTGCCGAACTGGTCGACGGACTGACCAAGCTCGACAAGCTGCAGTTCAACACCCGCGAGGAAAACCAGGCCGAGTCGTTCCGCAAGATGCTGCTGGCGATGGCGCGCGACGTGCGCGTCATCCTCGTCAAGCTGGCAGACCGTACGCACAACATGCGCACACTGGCCGATGCGCCGCGTGAAAAATGGGGCCGCATCTCGCGCGAGACGCTCGAGATCTACGCGCCCATCGCGCACCGGCTCGGGCTGAACCAGACCTATCGCGAGCTGCAGGAGCTGTCGTTCCGGCATTTGAAACCGTGGCGTTACGCCACGCTGTCGAAGGCCGTCGCCAAGGCGCGCGGCCGTCGGCGCGACCTGATCCAAAAGGTGCAAAAAGAGGTCGAGGCCGCGTTCTCGGCCGCCGGCATGACACTGCGGATCGCAGGACGCGAGAAAACGCTCTATTCGATCTACCGCAAGATGGAAGAAAAACACCTGAGCTTCGCCCAGGTGACCGACATCTACGGCTTCCGCCTGATCGTGCCGAACGTGATCGCCTGCTATACCGGCCTGGGCATCCTGCACCAGATGTACAAGCCGCTGCCGGGCAAGTTCAAGGACCACATTGCGATCGCCAAGCTCAACGGCTACCAGTCGCTGCACACCACGCTGGTAGGCCCGGCCGGCGTCAGCGTGGAATTCCAGCTGCGCACCGAGGCGATGCACGTGGTGGCCGAATCGGGCGTGGCCGCGCACTGGCTGTACAAGGCCGCCGAGCCGAACGCGGCCAGCAATGACCGGCTGGGCACCAAGTGGCTGCAGTCGCTGCTCGACATCCAGGACGAGACGCGCGATGCGGCCGAGTTCTGGGACCACGTCAAGGTCGACCTGTTCCCCGACGCGGTGTACGTGTTCACGCCGAAGAGCCAGATCATGGCGCTGCCCCGCGGCGCCACGGTGGTCGACTTTGCCTATGCCATCCACAGCAACATCGGCGATCACACCTCGGCCGCGCGCATCAACGGCGACCAGGTGCCGCTGCGCACCGAGCTGAAGAACGGCGACGTGGTCGAGGTGATCACGGCGCCCGTGTCGACGCCCAATCCGGCCTGGCTCGGGTTCGTGCGGACCGGCCGGGCGCGCTCCAAGATCCGCCACTACCTGAAGACGCTGGCGCACGCCGAGTCCGAAGGCCTGGGCGAAAAGCTGCTCGCTCAGGCCTTGCGCGCCGAAGGCCTGAGCAAGCTGCCCGAGGAAGACGAAGAGCATCAGGCGCTGTGGGAAAAGCTGCTGCGCTTCACCGGCAACCGCACCCGCTCCGAGCTGCTGACCGACATCGGCCTGGGCAAGCGCATCGCCAGCATCGTCGCGAAGCGGCTGGTGGCGATGCTTTCCGAACTGGGCGAACGGCCCGATGCGCTGCTGTTGAGCCG
This sequence comes from Variovorax sp. Varisp85, assembly GCF_047304045.1. Lineage (NCBI taxonomy): Bacteria > Pseudomonadati > Pseudomonadota > Betaproteobacteria > Burkholderiales > Comamonadaceae > Variovorax > Variovorax sp. Varisp85. The sequence continues at coordinate 13,510 of NZ_JBGLYN010000087.1, read as the reverse complement.
CGAGCGCTTCATCTCGCACGAAACCGTGTCGCAGGGTGCGGTCACGCTGGATGGCAGCGAGAACTCGTCGGTGCGGTTTGCGCTGTGCTGCCGGCCCATTCCTGGCGACCAGATCGTCGGCTATCTCGGCCATGGAGAAGGGCTGGTGGTGCACACGGAAGACTGCGGCGTCGGCCAGCGGCTGCGCCACAAGGACAGCGAACGCTTCTTCGCGGTCGAGTGGGCGGACGAACCCACGCGTGCCTTCGAGACCGGGGTGGTCATCACCGTGCGCAACGACAAGGGCGTGCTGGCGCGCGTCGCCGCCACGCTGGCCGATGCGGAAGCCGACATCACACACGTGGAAATGGCCGACGAGACCCCGCAGGACTCGACCGACCTGCGCTTCGTGATCGCCGTGCGCGACCGCCCGCACCTGGATGCGGTGCTGCGCGCGGCCCGGCGTACCGCGTCGGTGCTGACCGCCTCCAGGACGGTTCCAGCCTCCTGACTGAGGACTGCTACGCCGCCGCTGGGCGCGGCGCCGGATAGCTCACCGACAGAATCTCGACTTCGTGCGCCCCGCCGGGCGTCACAAGCTTCACCACATCGCCCTCGCGCGACTTGAGCAGTGCCCGCGCAATCGGCGAGATCCAGCTGACCTGCGATTTCGCGCTTTCCGCTTCGTCGATGCCGAGAATGGTGACGCTGCGCTCGTCACCCGTCTCATCGACATAGCGAACTGTCGCGCCGAAGAAAACCTGGTCATGGCCGTGGTGCACCGAGGGATCGGTGACCTCCGCGATTTCGAGGCGCTTGGTGAGAAAGCGGATGCGGCGATCGATTTCGCGCAGGCGCTTCTTGCCGTAGAGGTAGTCGCCGTTCTCGGAGCGATCACCGTTCTTGGCCGCCCAATGCACGGTTTCGACGATCTTGGGCCGCTCCTCGTCCATCAGCTGCAGCAGTTCGTCGCGCAGGCGCGCATAGCCTTCGGGGGTGATGTAGTTCTTGCTGCCTGCAGGCAGCGGAGGTGACGCGCCATCGGCACTGTCGTCATCTCCGTCGGAGTCGGTTTCCTTGGTGAATGCCTTGCTCATCGCAAAATCCTCCAAATGAAAAAAGCCCGCAACTTTCGTTGCGGGCTTTTCTTGTAGTGGTGCGGCTGGCAGGAATTGAACCCACGACCCCTTGGTTCGTAGCCAAGTACTCTATCCAACTGAGCTACAGCCGCTAAGCCTTCCATTATAGCGTGTTTCGAGGCATTTCCCGAAACAGGCGCGAACAGGTGGCAGCGGGCCCTGATGGGCTCGAGGCAGTCGCTCCGTGGATCGTGCGCCGGAGCCTCCTTGAGCCCCGCAGTTCAGCACCGCCCTTCTGAACGCATGAAAGCCTGTAACGAGCCGTTCCAGGCGCGACCTATTTCACGATTGCCAAACCTGGTCTGGGCCAACAGTCAAAGAAGCGGTTCCGCCTGTCGGCCTTTGTCTCCGTGCGCGAGTTGTCTTCTCCAGATCGCGCTTGCGCTTGGCAAAGCATCAGCCAAGGCAGTCGATCCAACGGAAACAACTGAAAGGGACCATTATGAAACTCGGGCTGATCTCACTCGCACTCGCAGCTGGACTCGCCGCAGGCTGTGCAACCGAACAAGGGACTCACACGGCCGTTGGCACCGGTACAGGCGCCGTCGTCGGCGCCGGTGTCGGCAATCTCATCGGGCACGACAAGAAGAGCACGGCGATCGGCGCAGCGGTTGGCGCGGCGGTCGGCGCCGGCGTGGGCTACAACTGGACCAACATCCGCAACAAGCTCAGTGGCCAGACGGCCGGCACCGGCACGCAGATCACCGATCAGCCGGACGGCTCGCTGATGGTCAACATTCCCAGCAATGTCACGTTCGACACCGACAGCGCGACCATCAAGCCTTCGTTCCGAAGCGTGCTCGACGGTGTGGCCCAGACCATTTCGCAGGAGCCCAGGATCAACGCGCGCGTAGTCGGCCATACCGACAGCACCGGCAATCCGGACCACAACATGGCTCTGTCGCAGCGCCGCGCGCAAAGCGTGGCGACCTACCTGGCCGATCGCGGTGTGGCGAACACCCGCCTGACCGCCGAAGGACGAGGCCAGACACAGCCGGTGGCAAGCAATGCCTCCGAAGAAGGCCGCACGCAGAATCGCCGTGTCGAAATCTATTTGAAGCCTGCTGCGCAGTAGGCGATGCAAGGGCGCGCGGGACGGCAGCTCTACTGCTTGATCCATCCCGAGGCGGAGGATCGGCGCCCGGAGCTCCGTCTGCGCCGCCATGCGCTGCGTGAGTTCGGCCGGCGTCGAGGCCTTGGGCTCGAAGACCAGGCCGGCCATGCGCGCGAACCTTTGCCGCAGCCAGTGCCTTGTTCGATGACGGGTTGAGCCGGTCGACCGCAGGCTTCTGCGTTCCGGCCAGTGCGAACACGCGTGAGCGGAACTAGCGGCCCGCCCCCAGTTTTTCAAAAGCCGAATCGAGCCGTCCCAATGCGATCGAGACATCCGCCCTGCGCGCGTTGATCCAAGCCTCCTGCTCGGCAACGCGCTTCGTCGACTCCCTCAACATCCGGTCCATCTCTTTCAGCTGCGGACCTCCAGCGGTCTGGCGGTTCTTGACGATAGCGGCAGGGTCGAGCGACGAGCGAAACTCCGCCTCGGACATGGGCAGCGCAGTTGCAAACTCGCCTTTCACCGTTTCGGCATAGATGCGTTGTGCTTCCACATAGGGGAAGTCGAGTGGCTTGATGTTCTTGGCTTTGGCGTACTCCACCACTTCTGAAGCGAAGTGGTGCCCGACACGGAAAGGCAGTTTGTACCTGCGCATCAGAACGTCGGCGAGTTCCTGGGAGGCGGTCCAATCGCTGTTGAGCTCCTCCAGTGCCCGCTCCGGATCGACAATCAGCGCCCCGAGGATCTTGTCCCAGTTGCCAAGCACGCCGATGGCGCTGCGGATCATCGCGCTGGTAGGCCTGGCGTCCTTCGCATCGCTCATGCCTGTCGGAATATTGTGTGCCAGAAGCGCTGCCCCGATGCCAAGCGTCAAGGTAGTCGATGCGTCGCGGCGAGTGCTGTTGAGCAGGCCCGGATTGCGCTTTTGTGGCATGGCGCTGGACACATAGGTGTTTTCGCCTCCCTCGCGCAGCAAGATCCAGGGACGAGCCTGGGAATATTGCGCCATGACGTCCTCGACAAACATGCCGGCATGCAGGGCGATGGCGCTGACGATGGCAGCTGCTTCGACGGGCTCGTCTACGGATGAGACCTGAGATGCGTCATAGGCGTTGTCTACCGTGGCTGCAAAACCCAGGTAATCCGCCATGCGTTTGCGGTTCAGCGGCCAACTGGTGCCGTTGAGCACCGTGGTGCCCATGGACGAGCGGTCGATCCGAACATAGGCCTCGCGGATCCGTTGTGCGTCGCGGTCCAGGCCGGCCGCAATTCCCAGTAGATAGTGGCCATAGCTATTGGGCTGGGCGGCCACGCCGTTGGTGTAGTTGGGAACGATGGTGTCCTTGTGTTTGTCCGCCAACTTCACCAGGGTGCCGGTCGTCTTGTTCAGCTGCTCGGCCAAAGCCAGCATGTCGTCGCGCAAGATGGCCGAGCGCAGCGTCGCCAGCATGTCCTGGCTCGAGCGGCCGGCATGCAGCAGAGTGATCTGAGGGCCTACGGCGTCAATCAGCAATGGCTCGAAAGTGATGACGTTCGTTGGGCGCTTGCCCCCCGGCTTGCCCCCATCGACCAACACCTTGGTGATGCCGGAGTAGACCAGCGGCCCCATGGACCGATCCAGCAAACCTTCGTCGATGTTGATGACTGCGGAGGCTTTGTTGATCTCCCCGAGCCAGAAGAACTCGTCACGCGCTGGCTTGGTCTGAGCAAGAACTTGCAGTGCGGTGAAAGAAAGCGCCAGGGCTGCCGCGAGGGTACAGATCGAAAATTTCAAGCTTGTCTCCGGTAGTTGAGGTTGTCGCGACGGCATACGTGAAAAAACGCGCGCGTCCATCGGACTGATCGGGCTCTGCATACGCAATCATCGGCATCCATGTTTGCGCGCACGGTAGGCCAGTTGGGGGCGCGTGACACCCAGCACGCGCGCCGCCGCGGAGAGGTTTCCCCCGCATTGTTCCAGCGCACGGCGTATCAGCGTCTCCTCCACTTGTCCCAATGAGCCGGAGCCGACGCGGTCCGCCATGGCTTGGCCTGTGGACACGGACCGCGGCAACAGGACGCCGTCTCCGCCCGCCAAGTGCCCATCCGGCCGTACCGACAGCACGTTCTTGTCCAGCGTCTCGCCGCTCGTGAAGAGGTGGTGAACATCGAGCAGGGCCCCCTCTGGCGCGACGATCACGGCGCGCTCGATCAGGTTCTGCAGTTCGCGGATGTTCCCGGGGTAGTCGTAGTTCAGAAGCGCCTTGACGGCGGATTGCGTGAAGCCGGTGACCTTGCGGCCGTGCTTGCGGCCGTAGTGCTGAAGAAAATGGCTCATCAGGAGCGGCACGTCGTCGCGCCGCTCGCGCAGCGGCGGCAGGTGAATGGGAAAGACGTTCAGTCGGAAAAACAGGTCGTCGCGAAACTTGCCCTCGCGCACGGCCTGGCGCAGATCGACGTTGGTGGCCGCGACGACGCGCGTGTCGACCTGGATGCTGCGCGTACCACCCACGCGCTCGACCTCGCCTTCCTGCAGCGTGCGCAGCAGCTTGCCCTGGGCCGCGTAGCTCAGCGTGCCGATCTCGTCCAGGAACAGCGTGCCGCCGTGGGCGCGCTCGAAGCGTCCCGGCCGCGCCGCGCCGGCGCCGGTGTAGGCGCCGCGCTCCACGCCGAACAGCTCGGACTCGATCAGGGTCTCCGGAATGGCCGCGCAGTTCACCGCGACGAAGGGCTTGTCGCGCCGCGGACCGATGCTGTGCAGCATGCTGGCGAACTTTTCCTTGCCGACGCCGGACTCGCCGGTGAAAAGCACGGTGGCCGTGGTTGGCGCGACGCGATGCAGCAGGTGGCAGGCCGCGTTGAAAGCCGACGATGCGCCCACCATCGCGTCGTTCTTGCGCGGCGGCGTGGGCAACGCGGCGGCCCACGGCTCCGCGCCGCCCACGCCGCTGTACTGGGACGCGCCGACGAAGTCACGCGCGCGCAGGTAGCGCATGTCTTCTTCCACATCGTCCCATCGCTCGGCCGATTTGCCGATCACGCGGCATTGGCTCTCGCCCATCGAGCGGCAGGCGACTTCGCGGAACACCACCAGCCGCCCGAACAGCGTGCTGACGTAGCCGGTGGCATAACCCACCTGCATCCAGCAGGCCGGCGAGCCGCCGATGCCGTAGGCCGCGATGTGCTCGTCGTCTTCGATCGAGTGGTGCCAGATGAATTCACCCTCGTAGTCCGAGGTCTCGGGGTCATAGCGCACGTGCACCAGCTCGACCTTCACCAGGCCTTCCAGGGCATGCAGGCGGGTGCCGGCCATGGCGGCGGCGGCCGGTTCGGCGTCGGGCCAATGCTTGCGCACCAGCTGCGCATCGCGCGCGCCGCTGACGTAGCCCGCGCGTGTGAAGAGACCACGGGCGCTCTCCTGGCCCAGGCTGTCGATGAGCTCGCGTCGCAGAGACCCCAGCGCCTCGGTGTGCAGAAGCACCATGCGCTGATCCTGCAGCCAGATGCGGCCATCACCGGGCGAAAAGAACAGGCACTCGCTGATGTCGGCAATCGTCGGATGCTCTTCGCTGCCCACGTGCGAGGCCTCGAAGCGGCTCATTGCACGCGTCGCTTCGGCGCCGTCGAAACGGCCCAGCGCGGCGCCGGTGGCGCGTGCCACGTCGGCCAGTGAGATCCGCTCCGGGAACGGCGAGTTGGCGGTTTTGGTCAATTTTCAGCTCATCGTTTGGTGAAACGAGCGGCCGATTTTTGATCATTTGGTGAAACTGCAGATCAGGGTAAACCAGTTATTTCGAATAACCAGTACAGCCTCGGGAATTCCCCTAATCTCCCAATGAAAACACCATCGCGCGGCGGCGTTGAGCCACCCCGCCGCGGCGCCGCTGGTACGCCCGTTGCGAAAAGAAGGCGGGTGCCGCGGGCATTTCCGCCCGCGGCCAGCCGATCAATTTTTTCGCAAGGGGTGAGTCATGGATGTTTCGCAGAAACCGGCGTTCCTGGACCCGGCAGCCTGGGCCGGCAAGGTGTTCAACGGCGCGTGGGTCGCGTCCGCAGGCGGTGCGCGCGACGTCGTCGAACCGGCCACGGGCCAGGTGATGGCGGCCGTCGGCATCGCCGATGCGCAGGACGTGGGGCTGGCCACAGCCGCCGCGGCGCAAGCGCAGAAAAGCTGGGTGCAGGTTGCGCCGCGCGAGAAGGCCGCGGTGTTCCTGCGGGCCGCGGCCCTGTTCCAGCAGCACTTCGACGAGATGGCGCTCTACGTCGCTCGGGAGACCGGCGCCATCCTGCCCAAGGGACAGCACGAGGTGCGCGAGGCCATCACCCTGTGCCATCTGGCGGCGGCCATGCCCCTGCAGGCGCAGGGCCAGGTCCTGCCGAGCGCGAGCGGCACCACCAGCCTGGCGCGGCGCGTGCCGCGGGGCGTGGTGGGCGTGATCTCGCCCTTCAACTTTCCGCTCATCCTCACCCTTCGAACCGTGGCGCCGGCTCTTGCGGCGGGCAACGGCGTGGTGATCAAGCCCGACTCGCGCACACCGGTGAGCGGCGGCTTCATGATCGCCCGCGTGTTCGAAGAGGCGGGCCTGCCCCCCGGTCTGCTGCAGGTGCTACCCGGCGACGCCGCCGCCGGTGAAGCGCTGGTGACCGATGCGCGCGTGCCGATGATCGCCTTCACCGGCTCGCCCGCGGTGGGCCGGCGCATCGGTGAACTGGCGGGGCGCCACCTGAAGAAGGTGACGCTGGAGCTGGGTGGCGCCAACTCGCTGATCGTGCTGGAAGACGCCAACCTCGACATCGCGGCCAGCAACGCCGCCTGGGGCGCCTACCTGCACCAGGGGCAGATCTGCATGGCGACCAATCGCATCATCGTGCACGAGAGCATCGCCACCGCCTTCACGCAGCGGCTGGTCGAGAAGGCCCAGCACCTGCCGGTGGGCGACGGCGCCAGCGGCCAAGTGGCCCTGGGGCCGCTGATCGACGCCAAGCAGCGCGACCGGGTGCACGCCATCGTGCAGGACAGCATCGCGGCCGGCGCCCAGTTGCTGGCCGGCGGCAGCAGCGACGGCCTGTTCTACAAACCCACGGTGCTGGCGGGCGTGAAGGCCGGCATGCGCGTGTACGACGAGGAAGTGTTCGGCCCCGTCGCCAACATCATCACCTTCAAGACCGACGACGAGGCCGTGGCCCTGGCCAACAACCACCAGGGCAGCCTGGCCTCGGCGGTGATCTCGCCCTCGATCGGACGTGCCATGGCAATGGCTGCGCAGTTGAACTCCGGCATGGTCCACATCAACGACCAGACCGTCAACGACGAGTGCGTCAACCCCTTCGGCGGCCCCGGCATCGCCGGCAACGGCAGCAGCGTCGGCGGCCCGGCCGACTGGGAGGAATACACCCAGTGGCAGTGGCTGACCATCAAGCAGGCGGCGCACGCCTATCCGTTCTGAATGCCAGCGACCGAATCCACAAAGGAGACATTTCATGCAGCTTGAAGGAAAAACCATCGTCGTCACCGGCGTGTCGTCGGGCATCGGCGCCGAGGTGGTGCGCATCGCGCGCTTTGCCGGCGCCCGCGTCATCGGCATGGACCGCAACGACCCCAGCCTCACGCTCGACGGCTTCGTCAAGGCCGACCTGAGTTCTGTCGCCGCCATCGATGCGGCCGTGGCGCAATTGCCCGAACGCTTCGACGCGCTGTGCAACATCGCCGGCGTGCCCGGCACGGCGCCCGTGAAGCTGGTGGCCGACGTCAACTACCTGGGCCTGCGCCATCTGACCGAGCAGGCGCTGCCGCGCATCCCGCGCGGCGGTTCCATCGTCAACGTGGCCTCCATCCTCGGCGCCGAATGGCCGCAGCGACTGGCGCCGCACAAGGCCCTGGCCGCCGCGCAAGGCTTCGAGGCCGGTGCCCATTGGCTGCGCGACCATCCCGTGCCGCAGGAGACCTGCTACCAGTACTTCAAGGAAGCGCTGATCGTCTGGAGCGCCACGCAGTCGCAGAAATGGTTTCTGGAACACGGCGTGCGCATGAACTGCGTCGCGCCGGGGCCGGTTTTCACGCCGATCCTGGGCGACTTCGTGAGCATGCTCGGCCAGGAGCGGGTGCAGGCCGATGCGCACCGCATGCTGCGCCCCGGCTTCGCCGACGAGATCGCGCCGGTGATCGCGTGGCTGTGCAGCGACCAGGCGCGCTGGATCAGCGGCGCCAGCATCCCGGTCGACGGCGGCCTGGCATCGACATACATCTGAGCCGCGATGACCCACGCCGCCGCCATGCTCGACGTGGCGGCCGGCTGGCGGCGTGACTTGAGGTGGGCAAGTACCTTGCCGACGGGAAATGACCCCGCTGCGGCGCATTGGGTGGTAGGCCGTGATGGGCTTGAACCATCGACCAACGGATTATGAGTCCGCTGCTCTAACCAACTGAGCTAACGGCCCACTGGCCACGATTCTATTCGCCGCAGCGCCCTACTTGCGGTGGCTCAGCGCATTGCCGACCAGCCGCGACGTGATATCGACGATCTGGATCATGCGTTCGTAGGGCATGCGCGTCGGTCCGATCACGCCCAGCGTGCCCACGACTTGCCCATCGACCTCGTAGTTGGCACTGACGATGGAAAGCTCCTCGAACGGCACGACCTGGCTTTCGCCGCCGATGAAGATGCGCACGCCTTCGGCCTTGCTCGACACATCGAGCAGACGCATCAGCTGGGCCTTTTGCTCGAAGAGTTCGAAGGCGCGGCGCAGTTGCCCCATGTCGCTGGAGAAATCGCTCACCGACAGCAGGTTGCGCTCGCCGGAGATCACGACTTCGTCTTCCTGCGCCTCGGTCAGCACCTCGGAGCTGACCTGCACCGCAGCCTGCATCAGGGCGGCGATCTCGCCGCGCAGCTTCTCGATCTCGGACTGGAGACGATCGCGCACCTGCTCGATGGTCAGGCCCGCATAGTGGGCATTGATGTAGTTCGAGGCCTCGACCAGTTGTGACTGCGAATAGTCGGCCTCCGGGAAGATCACCCTGTTCTGCACGTCGCCATCGGGCGAGACGATGATGACCAGCAGGCGCCGCTCGGAGAGCCGCAGGAACTCGATCTGCTTGAACACCGAAGCACGCCTCGGCGCCATCACCACACCGACGAACTGCGACAGGTTCGACAGCAGGTTCGCCGCATTGGCGATCACCTTCTGCGGCTGGTCGGGCGCCAGGCTCGGCGTGCTCATCTGTTCGCGCTCGGCGGTCAGCATGGTGTCGACGAAGAGGCGGTAGCCGCGGTGCGTGGGGATGCGGCCGGCCGAGGTGTGCGGGCTGGCAATCAGCCCCAGCGCCTCGAGGTCGGACATGACGTTGCGGATGGTCGCGGGCGACAGGTCGAGCCCCGGCGAACGCGAGAGCGTTCGCGAGCCGACGGGTTGCCCTTCGGCGATATAGCGCTCGACGAGCGTCTTGAGCAGCAACTTGGCACGGTCGTCCAGCATTGCAAGATTTTAGTGTTGTACGTTCAGAAATTCGGTCGGCGACGACAAAGCTAGCTCAATCGTCGGAAACGCGGGCCACCCCACGCACGCCGCCCCACCCCTCCGCGCATCAGCGCAGACCTCACCGCCGTGGGCGACACGCCCATCAACACGGCAACCTCCCCCAGCGTAAACCCCTCTCGATAGAGTCGAGCAGCCAGGTCGGCTTCTTCGCCAGTGACCAACGGTTGACGGCCGAACAGCACTCCACGAGCGCGCGCGGCCACACGACCAGCCTCACATCGCTCACGAATCAAGCTTCGCTCGAACTGGGCAAACGCCGCGATCATTTGCAAAGCAAGCTCGCCGAACGAGTGCGATGTATCGATAGGCTCGGTGAGCGACCGGAACCCACAGTCGCGCAGCTTCAGAACGTCCATCACCCGGAGTACTTCCTGCATGGAACGAGCGATCCGATCCAGCTTCCAGACCACAAGGGTGTCCCCTGCCCTCAGCGACTCAAGCAACCGCTGCAACTCGGGTCGAGGCCCAACGCCTGACCCTTTCTCCCAGAACACCCGACGGACCCCATAGCGCTTAAGCGCCCGCAGTTGCAAATCCGCCTCCTGTTCGGCGGTACTCACCCTCGCATATCCAACAAGCATCAGCCTGACCCCACTCCGCGCTATTTTTTTCGTAGCTTAATCTGTTACTTTAGGTTTCGCACACGGAGGGACTACATGGGAAGCCTTTTCAGCGCTGGTGAGTTTGCAATGGCTATCAACTTGCTTGCATTCATAGGCATCATTGGATTATTCATCTGGTCAATCATCTGGTCGCACTTGGCATTTATGAGGTGGGAAGCCCGAGAAAACGCGAAGGTGAAGGCTCTTCAGCGAATCGCCGCGCACCTCACGAGAGACGATCACCGCGAACACATGCCGTCGATGCGGGCAGACTAGAAACGGAGGTCGTAAGCCGGGTACAGGGTGCACAAAGGTCTTCCCCCCGCAAGCGGGTCCCCGAACTTCCGGCTTAGCAATAAGGGGGCAGGTTCAAGGGGGCGACGAACTGGACAACGAATGGCGACGGCGGCGCGCGAACCGTCCGCCCCGCTAGCGCAGGGCTACCGGCCCGCGCTGGCCCTCGCGTATCGAGCCATCACGTCAAGCCGCTCGGCGGGTGGCAACTGACGGCACAGGCTGACGACGCGTGCCCACCCCGGATCGAAGGTCTTCGGGGCCTGCTTGGCGGGTTTCGCGGGCTTGGTGAGGGCTGCCCATGCCTGAGCCCAGAAACCGAGCTTCTCGGGCGCGAGAAAGCGCCCCTCAACATGCCAGGGCGACAGGACGGAATGCGATCCGTGCGGATAGTCGAGCTTGAACACCTGGCGCGTGTCGTAGCAGCCCTCAATGTCCTTGCCGGTGTAGGTGGCGCGATCCGCCGCCATCTCCTGCGGATTGGTGCCCATGCGGGCCACAGCCAGGTGGAAGCGCGGAAGATATCCAGCCTTGTCACCGAACAGCAGTGCGAGCAGCCAGCCGATGAAAGGGATGCGGACCTTGTCGAAGCGCGTGTGACGCACGGTCTGCTCAATGAAGGCTTCGCGTAGCTGTTTGTCGACCTGCAACACGTTCTGCATGATGTAGTAGGTGTCCCAACCATGCTTGCGAGCGTGGGCGAAGAAATCGAGGGTGGCGGCGCGCTCTTTGTCGGCGAAGGTGCGGGTGTTCAGCCAGGTGCCCATTTCATCGAGGAAGAGCCCGCCGTTGAGGTCTTCGTCGTAGCTCTCGGGATTGCCGTGGCCCGCTGCCAGCAGATCGAACGCGGTCGGCTTGTCAGGCACGCGCACGTACGTGTGTCTCGAGTGCACACCGAACATGGCCTTAAGGTCGATATCGAGATTCGTGGCACAGCGGCGCTTGCGCTTGAGGTAGCGATCGCGGAACAGGCGAACGGCGTTCTTGCTCTTGCCGGTGCCCTTCTTACCTGTCAGCGCGTAGTCCGTCATGACTTTCCTTCAATCACTTTCTGTAGTTGCTCGCGCAGCCATTGACCACCACCAAGCATTTCAAACGTCGCCTTCTGCTCAGCGGTAAGACGAATCGTCGTCACGATGGTGCCCTGCGGGTCAAGCGCTTTGCGGCCCGACCCTTCGCGCTTGCCACCGGTTCTCACTTGGGCGTCACCGTCAATCGCTTACCAGTAAGGTCAACGGGCCCAAAAGAGCGGGACTCCATACGAGCGAAACCAGCCGCCTGTTTTGCATCAGCAGCCCAGTACACCCCCACTCTCACAGCGCCATGAAACACGACGAAAGGAAACCATTGTTCTTTCATAGAAGCTCCTTGTTTAGATGCATCTATTGTATTCGCTTTTCTATCATTTTGCATGAGTACTTTCCCTGATATCGTATTCTTTTTTCTGTCGATCGACAGAAAACGTATGCGCTTATTTAGAGAAATTCTCGATGCCGATGCGCTGAATCTTCCAGACGCTCGAAGCGATCCAGACCGAAGCCACGCAGGCCATGACAGCGCCCGCGTTCTGCGGAATGAACATGCCGAGGCCCATCCACAGGTAGCGCGTCCAGCCTGAGCCGATGCTCACGCTGCCAAGCATGCCGTACAGAGTGGCGCAGCAGACGAACACCGACGCGATGAAGACACCAGCCACGGTGATCCACGTGACGTAGGCCGCGAGCTTGAGCGCGGTCGTGTATGCCATCTGGGTTGCGAACAGAGTCGCCAGGCCAGATGCGAGAGAGCCGATGAAGGCAGCGAGTAAGGGCATGTCAGAAACTCCTCTTGATCATTCCGAAGCACAGGAACAGACCCGCACCGGCCCACACAAGGGCCATGGCGTTGCGCACACCATCGACCACGCCGCAGGCATCGAGCTTGAGCCCGCCTACCTGCTGCGGCAGATCGAAGGTTTCACAGGCGGCGACGGGCGGTGCCCAGAACATGGAACGCACGGGTTCAAAGAAACCTTTGTCAGCAGTGCCCGCCGCCTTCGCGAGCTGCTCATCGTTCTTGCCCTTGGTTTCGTCCATCTTGGATTTCGCATCGTCGTAAGTTGTACCCACGCCGGACGGCACACCCTTCTCATCAACCTTGACGTTGCAAGTCGGCTCGCCGGGACCGCCACAGGGCTTGTGCGGCTCATCACCAGTGCCAGAGCCACCGGTACCGACGCCGGCCGCAGTCCCACCAGCACCACCGCCCTTGCCGCCAGTTGCAGCACCGGCAGGACCACCAGCAGGACCACCATTGCCAGTTGTGGGAGTACGACCGGCACTACCGGTGCCGGACCCCTCACCAGACGGCGGCTTCGCACCAGCCGCAGGGTTGCCCGCAATCGGGGTCGCGCCAGGTGCAGAACCCAACGGTGTAGGCGTGATTGGCTTAGCAGCCGTACCGACACACACCGGCTTTCCGTTACCCAGATCACCTACCGAGCCAGGACAATCAGGAGGCGGAATGTCCTTCTTCGCCCCAGCATCAGCCGCACCCATCGTGCACTCTTTACCAAGGCCCAAGCTCGGGTAATCAACCGAACGCCGGTAAAGGCCGTTAGCCGTTGGAGACTGGCTCACATACGGCTGTACACCCGGGCCGCTAGTCTGCAAAGACACAGCACAGCCGCTGTCACACACCTCACCACTGGCCGGGGGCGACATGATCGGTCCCACAGCCGACCTATCACCCTCATCCGGCGTCCGCGTGTAACCCTCGGTCCAACTCAGGATGCCAACCTGCCCCGTCTTCGGCGTGCACTGATTTGTGTGCGGCACACACTGACCGTTGCTCTCATCGAACCCAGAGGCACACTGGCAACCACCGGTCACCGAAGTGCTATTAGCAGGACACCCGGTCACGGCCTGAGTCGAAATCACAATAGG
>NZ_JBGLYN010000086.1:0-27193 GCF_047304045.1 Variovorax sp. Varisp85 | reverse complement strand
CGCTTCTATGCCGAGCACATCCTCAACAAGGTGCCGGGCATGCGCGACAGCATCGTCGACGGCGCCGAGAGCGTCACGGCGCTCGCGCTCGACGCTTTTTGAGCCCCGCCCCGTGTCGCCCACCTGACGGGCGGCAGGGGCTCCTCTCTCTTATAAAACCGACATCCATTTACGGAGACAACATGTCCAAGCTACCCCCCGTCCTCGCGAACCTGCCGCTGCCGATCATCGGCTCGCCGCTGTTCATCATCAGCAACCCCAAGCTCGTGATTGCGCAATGCAAGGCCGGCGTGGTCGGCTCGATGCCCGCGCTCAACGCGCGTCCCGCGGCGCAGCTGGAAGACTGGCTCGCGGAGATCACCGAGGAACTCGCGGCCTACAACAAGGCCAATCCGGACAAGCCGGCCGCGCCGTTCGCCATCAACCAGATCGTGCACAAGAGCAATGACCGCCTCGAGCACGACATGGAAATGGTCGTGAAGTACAAGGTGCCGATCGTCATCACCTCGCTGGGCGCGCGCACCGACGTGAACGACGCGGTGCACAGCTACGGCGGCGTGACGCTGCACGACATCATCAACAACAAGTTCGCGCAGAAGGCGATCGAAAAGGGCGCCGACGGCATCATCGCCGTGGCGGCGGGTGCAGGCGGCCACGCGGGCGTGAAGAGCCCGTTCGCGCTGGTGCAGGAAATCCGCCAGTGGTTCGACGGCCCCATTGCACTGTCGGGCTCCATCGCCACCGGCGGCGCGGTGCTTGCGGCGCAGGCCATGGGCGCCGACTTCGCCTACATCGGCACCGCCTTCATCGCGACCGAAGAGGCGCGCGCCAGCGAGGACTACAAGCAGGCCATCGTCGACGGCACTTCCGACGACATCGTCTATTCCAGCCTCTTCACGGGCGTGCACGGCAACTACCTCGCACCCAGCATCGTCGCGGCCGGCATGGACCCGGCCAATCTGCCCGAAGGCGACGTCAAGACCATGAACTTCGGCGGCGGCGAAGGCAGCAAGGCCAAGGCCTGGAAAGACATCTGGGGCTCGGGCCAGGGCATCGGCGCCGTGACCGAAGTGGCGAGCGCCGCGGCCTTCATCGAAAAGCTCAAGCGCGAATACCAGGAAGCAAGGCAACGGCTCGCGCTTTGACTTCCGCCGCGAACGGCGCGGCGCCTGCTGCCGGCGCGCCGTCGTCATCCGTGGGGCGCATGCCGCTGCTCGATGCGGCAAAGGGCATCGCCTGTGCGGTGATCGTCGGACACCATCTTTCGCGCTACGGCCCGATGCCGGCCGGCGCGTATGCGCTCGCGCCCGATTTCTTCGCCTGGCTGGCTGACGAGGGCCGGCTGGCGGTGCAGGTGTTCCTTGTGATCGCCGGCTTCCTGGCGGCGGCCAGCCTTGCGCCTGACGGCCTGCTGCGCGTGGAGCGGCCGGTGACGCGCATCCTGCAGCGCTATGGGCGGCTGGTCATGCCATACCTTGCTGCGCTCACGGTGTGCGTGCTGGTCGCGGCGGTGGTGCGGCCATGGCTCGACGAGGAGGTGGTGCCCGCGGCGCCGACCTTCGGGCAGCTGGTCGCGCATGGATTGCTGCTGCAGGACCTGCTGGGCTTCGAGTCGCTGTCGACGGGTGTCTGGTACGTGGCCATCGACTTCCAGTTGTTTGCATTGGCGCTGGCGCTGGTGGGCCTGCCCACGCTGCTGCAGCGCTCGAGCGGTTCGCCGCCGCCGGGCGCGCAGATGCGCTGGATGCCCGTGGCGCTGGTGGTCGGCCTGGCCGTGGCTTCGCTCGTGCTCTTCAACCGCAACGCGGGGCTGGACGACACCGCCTTCTATTTCTTCGGAACCTACGGCCTGGGCATGCTGGTGTTCTGGATCGGCCGCGCCACGCGCGCCAGCACCTGGCAGAGCGCCGTCGCGCTGATGGCGCTGGTGGGAGCAGGCGCGCTTGCCCTCGACTGGCGCAGCCGCATCGCGACCGCGCTGGTCACGGCGCTGCTGCTGGCCGTCGCGCAGCGCCGGAACTGGCTGTCGCCGCCCCATTGGCCTGCCGTGGCCATGCCGTTGCTGCGGCTGGGGCGCATGTCTTACTCGCTGTTCCTGATCCACTTCCCGGTGCTGCTCGCCACGAATGCGGCGGTCGCTAATTCCGGGCCGCACGGCGCGTGGTTCGATGCGGCCGGCCTCGTGGCGACCTTCGGCCTGTCGGTGGCCGCGGCGGCGCTGCTGTATCGCTGGGTGGAAGCGCGCCCTGCCTCGTGGCGCGCGGTCTTCGCGCTGTTTGCCGCGCTGCTGGTCAGCGGAATAGTCGTTTCTCATTAAAGGACAGGCGCGCCCGCGCAGGCGCACTGGCCGAATCTTCCTGAACCGGTTGCGCTCGAGCGCTGGAGCGTGCAGTCTGCGGGCTCGTCAGTCGCTCCCATCTCCGGTATGATTGTGGAAATTTCAGTAAATACTGAAAATACACGAAAAAAAGGAATGATCAAGCACTCGCCACTCCGATCGCCGCTGCGGGCTTTCGCGTCGCCCGACGTCGGCGGGATGGTGCAGGGCGCCGCGGCGCTGTTCTGGCTGCCGCAGGCGGCGCTGTTGGCGATGGCGGTGCAGGGGCTGGCGTCGGGTCGCGGTTTGGCGGCCGTGACCTGGCCCGCCGGTGCGATCCTGTTGCTCGGGCTGCTGCGGGCAGGCTGCGAGGCCTGGGGCGCGCGCCGGACCTTCTCCCGGGCGCGCGCGCAGCTCACGGCGCTGCGCGCGCAAACAGCCGCGGCGCTGGCCGGCGGCTCGCCGCTGGATCGCGGCCGCGCGCCTTCCGGGCTGGCCGCCAGCGTGCTCGCCGAGCAGGCCGAAGCGCTGGTGCCGTACCTGGTGCGCTACCAGCCCGCGCGCTGGCGCGCGACGGTGGTGCCGATCTTCATCCTGTGTGCGGTGGCCGCCTTTTCGTGGGTGGCCGCGCTGGTGCTGCTGGTCGCGGCGCCGCTCATTCCGGTCTTCATGGCCATCGTCGGCTGGCGCGCCAAGGCGGCGAGCCAGGCGCAGATGGTGGAGATGGGCGGCATGAATGCGTTCCTGCTCGACCGGCTTCGCGGGCTGGCGACGCTGCGTGCGCTCGATGCGGTGGAGGCCACGGCGCAGCGGCTGGACGATGCCGCGCAATCCCTGCGCCGGCGGACGATGGCGGTGCTGCGCATTGCGTTTCTCTCGTCGGCCGTGCTGGAGCTTTTCTCGGCGCTGGGTGTGGCGATGGTGGCCGCGTACGTCGGTTTCCACTTGTTGGGCACGCTCGGCTTCGGCACCTGGGGCCGGCAGCTGAGCCTGGGCGAGGGGCTGTTCGTGCTGCTGCTGGCGCCGGCATTCTTCGAGCCGCTGCGTGAGTTGTCGGCGGTCTGGCATGACCGGGCTGCGGGCGAAGCGGCGCTGGAGGCGCTCGACCGCTTGCAGCGCAACGAACTGCCGCTGCCCGGTGCGAACGCTTCGCTGACGCGCGCAGCGATGGCTCCGACCGGCGGGGCACCGGCTGTCGCCGTCCGCAACCTGCATTTTTCCTGGCCCGGTGAGCCGCAAGAAGTCTTCGAAGGCTTCGAGCTTCGCGTCGCGGCCGGCGAACACGTCGCGTTGATGGGACCCAGCGGCTCGGGCAAGACGGCCTTGCTGTCCTTGCTCGCAGGCCTCGTGCCCGCGGCGCGCGGCGAGATCTCGGTCGGCGGCGTGGTGCTCACGGATCGCACGGTGACGGCGCTGCGCCAGCGCATGGCATGGATGGGCCAGGCGCCGCACGTCTTCGCCGGCTCGGTCAAGACCAATGTGGCGTTGGGGCGCGCGGAGGTGGGTACCTCGGAGGTCGCCGAGGCGATGCGCTTCGCGTCGCTCGACGCCGTGGCGCAGGCGCATCCCGGCGTGGCGATCGGAGAGGGCGGCCATGGCCTGTCTGGCGGAGAAGCCGTGCGGCTCGCGCTCGCACGCATCGCGGTGCATCCGCATGCCGACCTGCTGCTGGTGGACGAACCGACGGCCCACCTCGACACCGAAACGGCCGAGCGCGTGGCCGATGCGCTGGTGGCGCTGGCGCGCGGCAAGACCCTCGTCGTCGCCACGCACGACCCGGTGCTGGCTGCGCGCATGGACCGTGCAGTGAACCTTGGCACCGAAGCGATGGAGAGGGCCGCATGAAGGCGTCGCCTCTCGTCGCTTCGAACTGGCGCGATCTGCGCCTGGTGCTGCGGCCCTTCCTTGCCGCGCAGCCGCGTCCCCTGCTGCTGGGCTGCCTGCTAGCGGCAGTCACCGTGCTTGCAGGCATGGCGCTGCTGGGGCTTTCGGGCTGGTTCATCACCGCGACCGCATTGGCCGGCCTTCATGCAGCCACCGCCTTCACCTTCGACGTGTTCATGCCGTCGGCCGGCATCCGCCTGCTGGCGCTCGGCCGTACGGCATCGCGCTACGGCGAGCGGCTGGTGACACACGACGCGACCTTCGCCGTGCTCGCCGCGCTGCGCGTTCGCCTGTTCCGCGGCTGGGCCAAGGCCGAGGCGGCGCGCGAACTGCTGATGCGCCCGGCCCGCCTGCTGTTTCGCCTGACGGCCGACATCGATGCGCTGGAGTCGCTCTACCTTCGCCTGTTCGTGCCGGCCGCTGCGACATTGGGCGCTGCATTGCTGGCGGGCCTCGTGCTCGGCTTCATGCACGCCGGCGTGGGCATTGCGCTGATGCTCTGGCTCGTGGTCGTCGGCTGGGGCATCGCGTTCCTCGTCGCAAGGCGCGCGCGCCGACCGGCCGTGCAGCGGGCGCATGCCATGGAAGCGCTGCGCGCACGCGCGGTCGACCTCGTGGCGGGGCAGGCCGACCTGGTGATGGCAGGCCGCATCGGCGCACAGCGCGAGGCATTGATGAATGCCGATATGCACCTCGCCAAGGCGGACCTCGTGCTGAACAAGCTCGAAGCGGCGGCTGGTCTGGCCTATGGCAGCGCAAGTACCCTGACCCTCGTCGGCGTGCTGCTGGCCGTCGGCGTGCTGGCAGGCGAGGGCGCCATCGGCGCGCCCGCTGCGGCGCTGGCACTGTTGGTGGCACTCACTGCGGCCGAACCTTTCGCGGCCTTGCGCCGTGGTGCGCTCGATGCGGGCCGCACGTGGCTGGCGGTGCGGCGCCTTGCACCGCGCATGACTGCGCAAGGCAACGAGGTTGCCGCGGCACAAGAGCGTGACGCGGCCTTCGCGGTGGAGCTGAAGGGCGTCACGGTGGTTCACCCCGGCAGCCGCACGCAAGTGTTGCGCGACGTGTCGCTGACCCTGAACGCAGGCGAGCGCGTCGCACTGATCGGCGCAAGCGGCGCCGGAAAGTCCACGCTGCTCGCAGCTGTCGCCAACGAGATCACGCCACAGTCCGGCAGCACGAGCGCGCAGCCCGCTTGCCTGCTCACGCAGCGCACCGAACTGTTCCAGGACAGCCTGCGCGACAACCTCCGCCTTGCAGCCCCCGACGCCACCGACGAGCAATTGCACGCCGCACTGCGCGCCGCAGGTCTCGAAAGCGACCTGCGCGCGATGGCCTCCGGCCTCGGCACCCGCCTCGGCGAGGGCGGCCTCGGCCTCTCGGGCGGGCAGTCGCGCCGGCTCGCACTGGCCCGCCTGCTGCTGCGCCCCGTGCCGCTCTGGCTGCTCGACGAACCGACCGAGGCGCTCGATGCCGCTACCGCACACGACGTGCTGCATCGCCTCGCGCAACACGCCGGCCGACGCACCTTGCTGATCGCCACGCACCTGCGTCGCGAAGCCGCGCTGGCCGACCGCATCGTGTGCATGCACCAGGGCTGCATCACCGCCGACCTGCGGCGCGGCAGCGGTGCCTTCGACGCTGCGCTGCGCAGCCTGCGGCCGGATTGATTTCAGAACGGGAAAACAGGGAACACAAAGGAAGACTCATGGACCTCGACATCGTCGCGCTATCGCGCCTGCAGTTCGCCGTCACGGCGCTGTATCACTTCCTGTTCGTGCCGCTGACGCTCGGGCTTTCGATCATTCTCGCGATCATGGAGACGGTCTACGTGATGACCGGTCGCACGATCTGGCGCGACATGACGAAGTTCTGGGGCGTGCTGTTCGGCATCAACTTCGCAATGGGCGTGGCCACCGGCATCGTGATGGAGTTCCAGTTCGGCATGAACTGGAGCTACTACAGCCACTACGTCGGTGACATCTTCGGCGCGCCGCTGGCCATCGAGGGGCTCATGGCCTTCTTCATGGAAGCCACCTTCGTCGGGCTGTTCTTCTTCGGCTGGGACAAGCTATCGAAAGTGGGCCACCTGATCGCGACGTGGGCCGTGGCCATCGGCTCGAACTTCTCGGCGCTGTGGATCCTGATCGCCAACGGCTGGATGCAGAACCCCGTGGGCGCGGCCTTCAACCCGCAGACCATGCGCATGGAAGTGACCGACTTCGCCGCGGTGCTGACCAACCCCGTGGCGCAGGCCAAGTTCGTGCACACCGTGTCGGCGGGATACGTGTGCGCGGCCGTGTTCGTGCTCGGCGTGTCGGCCTGGTACGTGCTCAAGGGGCGCCACCTCGAACTTGCAAAGCGCTCGATGACTGTTGCGGCCTCGTTCGGCCTCGCCGCCGCGCTGTCGGTGGCGGTGCTCGGCGACGAAAGCGGCTACCTCTCGGGCGAACACCAGAAGATGAAGCTGGCCGCCATCGAGGCCATGTGGGAAACGCAGCCCGCGCCCGCCGCCTTCACCGTCATCGGGTTTCCCGACCAGCAGGCGCGCGAGACGCACTACGCCATCCACGTCCCGGCGGTGATGGGCCTGATCGGCACGCGCTCGCTCGACACCGTGATGCCCGGCATCGACGAACTCGTGAAGCGCGCCGAAGCCCGCATCCGCGAAGGCCTCAAGGCGTACGACGCGCTGCAGAAGATCCGCGAAGCCGGCGGCACCGGCAAGGTCACGCAAGGCGTGCGCGGCGACTTCGAGGACAACGGCATCAACATGGGCTACGCGCTGCTGCTCAAGCGCTACGTGGACGACCCGCGCACCGCCACCGACGAGCAGATCGCAAAGGCCGCGTGGGACACCGTGCCGCAAGTGGCGCCGCTGTTCTGGCTGTTCCGCGTGATGGTGGGCATCGGCATGCTGCTGATCGTGCTGACCGCCACTTTCTTCGTGCTGTCGGCACGCCGCAGGCTGGACCGCTACCGCTGGCTGCTGAAGCTCGCCGTGTTCGCGATTCCGCTGCCGTGGATTGCCATCGAGTCGGGCTGGCTGGTGGCGGAGTTCGGCCGCCAGCCGTGGGTGATCGAGGGCGTGCTGCCAACCGCGGTGGCCGTGTCGAACCTCGGCGTGAAGACGCTGCTGCTCACGCTCGCGGGCTTCGTCGCGATCTACAGCACGCTGCTCGTCATCGAGATGAAGCTGATGCTCAAGGCCATCCGCAAGGGGCCTGAAGCCGAGCACGCGCCCGACGAGGGCGACACCCGCTCGCACGTTCCGCCGGCGCACGCCGGCGCCGCTGTTGCCACCACCGGGAGCGCCGCATGATCCTTCACACACTCCTCGACTACGACACCCTTCGCATCATCTGGTGGCTGCTGATCGGCGTGCTGCTGGTGGGCTTCGCCGTGACCGACGGCTTCGACCTGGGCAGCGGCATGCTGCTGCCTTTCGCGGCGCGCAACGACATCGAACGCCGTGTCGTCATCAACAGCGTGGGCCCGGTGTGGGAGGGCAACCAGGTGTGGCTGATCCTCGGCGGCGGCGCGATCTTCGCGGCGTGGCCGCAGCTGTACGCCGTGTCGTTCTCGGGCTTCTACCTTGCGATGTTCGTGATTCTCACGGCGCTGATCCTGCGGCCCGTGGCCTTCAAGTTCCGCAGCAAGCGCGAGTCGCCGCAATGGCGCGCACGCTGGGACGGCGTGCTGTTCTTCAGCGGCTTCGTGCCCGCGCTGATCTGCGGCGTGGCCGTGGGCAACGTGCTGCAGGGCGTGCCGTTCCGCTTCGGAAGCGACATGCACATCTTCTACGACGGCGGCTTCTTCGGCCTGCTGAACCCGTTCGCCATCCTGTGCGGGCTGGTGTCGGTGGCGATGCTCGTGATGCACGGCGCGTCGTGGCTGCTGCTGAAGACGGCCGGGCCGGTCGCCGAGCGCGCGCGCAACTACGGCATGGTCGCCGCGGTGCTCACCATCGCGCTGTATGCGCTGGCCGGCGTCCTGCTGGCGACGAGCATCGGCGGCTATCGCATCAGCAGCGTGGTCGATGCGATAGGACCGTCGAATCCGATGCTGAAGACTGTCGAGCTGCACGCCGGTGCGTGGACCGCCAACTTCACTGCGCACCCGTGGACATGGGTCGCGCCGGCCGCGGGCTTCGTCGGCGCGCTGGGTGCGCTGCTCGGCCTCGCGCTGCGCCGCCCGGTGCTCGCGCTGCTCGCGGCGGCGCTCGGCATCGCCGGCATCATCCTCAGCGTGGGGGCGTCGATGTTCCCGTTCATCCTGCCGTCGTCGATCGATCCGCGCGCGAGCCTCACGGTGTGGGACTCGTCGTCGAGCCACCTCACGCTGTTCATCATGCTGGTGGTCACGGCCTTCTTCATTCCCCTGATCGTGGCCTACACCAGCTGGGTCTACCACGTGCTGTGGGGCAAGGTCGACGAACAGGCGATCCGCGACGAGAGCGGTCACGCCTACTGAACGGAGGAAAAAAGATGTGGTACTTCGCCTGGATCCTCGGTCTGCCGCTGGCAGCCGCTTTCGCCGTACTCAATGCCATGTGGTACGAACTCATGGACGACGACGCCATCCGCAGGGAGAAGCTCGAGATGCCCGAAGCGCCGCAGGGGCAGGAGCGGCTTTGAGAGTCCCTTCACTTTTTGCGGTCAGTCTGGGGGGCGTGCACAGGCCACCGGGTACTCCCCTCCGCGAAGGTCCCCCGTCGGCGTGAGCGCCCCCGAACGGCGCCCCCTTCAATCCGCCGCGGGCTTCTTCTTCGAGACGCCGCCCCCCGTGATGCGGTCCTTGAGTGTCAACACCTTCGTCACCGTCGCGCCCATGCCCATGAGCTTCATGGCGGTCTCGGGCGCGAGCCGCTGCACGTCGTCGAACCATTTCATCAGCCGGTCGATCAGGTCGTGCATCTCGCGCATGCGTTCCTGCGCGTGGCGTTCGGCGTCGCTGGTGGGTGATTCGAGCAGCGCGTTGCGCAGCATCGAGAGCGTGGGTTCGATCTCGCGGCGGCGGCGCTCCTCGGCCAGCACGCGAAAGATTTCCCACACGTCCGAGGGGGCCTCGAAGTATTCGCGCCGGTCGCCCGCGTGATGCCGCAGGTGCACCAGCCGCCAGGCCTGCAGTTCCTTCAGGCCCATGCTGACGTTCGAGCGCGAGAACTCGAGCAGCTCGGCGATCTCGTCGGCGTTGAGCGCGCGCTCCGACAAAAAGATCAGCGCGTAGATCTGCCCGACGGTGCGGTTGATGCCCCACTTGCTGCCCATCTCGCCGAAATGCGCGACGAACTGGCGGTTGAGGGGAGGGAGGTCGGAGGAGGTGGCCATGCCCGAATTGTCGTGCCGGATTGCTGGAATTCCGGGACGTTCTGAAAACTCAGTCCGGTTGCGCCGCCGCGGTCCTTCGGTCCGGCCCCTGCGCTCAAGCCTTCTTCTTGAACAGCTTCGCGATGCCCCACAGCGCCGCACCGCCCGCCACCACGGCCAGCTTTGCGAACTTGGCCAGGAAGGCCAGCGCAATCGCGAACAGGCCCAGCTTCTTCACCGCAACGCCGGCCACCAGCGCGGCCAGGCCGTAGGCGGCGACCTTGTCGGTCGATGAATTGAAGTCCGCGTACTTCTTGCCGTCGTCGTACTGGATTGCGGCCAGCAGCTTGCTGGCGTCGGGCTTGTATTTGTCGAGGTCCTTGGCGTTGGTGATGAGGTTCAGGCTCAGGTAGCCGTCGCGGCCCAGCGCGTAGGTGTTGTAGTTGACGCCTTGGCTGCCGTCGGTGTTGCCCTTGCGCTGGGACAGGGCCGACCACACGAGGCGGTGCGATGCGGCTTCGTACTGCGGCTTCTGCGCCCAGCCCGTCACCTCGATGGCGGGGATGCCGCGCTTGGCGCGCTCCTCGTTCGCGGCTTCGGTGCCTTCCTTCAGGCTCTTGAGCAGGTCGTCGGCGTTCCAGTCCTTCGCATCGTCGTCCTTGATATAGCCCTCTTTCACGAACTTCACGACGGCCATCCAGTCGGCGTCGTCGGCGGGGAAGATCGCGCCGACGAAGGTGTCGTCGGTGCGGTTGCCCATGCTGCGCATCAACTGCGCGGCGGCGGGCGTCGGCACCCACACATAGCCCGCGGGCAGCTGAAGGTGGGCCTGGTCGCGCAGCACGATGTCGGCGGGGCCGGCCTTCTGCACGGCCTTGGCAGCCTTGAAGGCGGCGTCCTGCTCGGCTTCCAGCGAACTGGCGGTCGAAGCGGGGGTGGACGGGGTGGTGCCGGTCGGCGATGCGGCGTGGCCGGTGTGGGCCACGAAAGCGGCGCACGCGAGCAGCACGCCGGCTGTCAGGCGGGTGGTTTGAATACGCAAGTTCTCTCTCCTCGGTTGTTGTATGTCTGGTGAGCCGGGAGAGTTTAAAGAACTAGGTGTCGCTCCACTTCCTCAGCAGGTTGTGGTACGTGCCTACGAGCGTGCGGCGCGCCGATTCGTCGGCGCCGCTCTGGTTGAGCCGCTGGATCGCGTTGTCCATGTCGAACAGCAGCGCGCGGTCGCCCGCGTCGCGCACGAGGCTCTGCACCCAGAAGAAACACGCGACGCGCACGCCGCGCGTGATGGGCGTCACCTGATGCAGGCTGGTGGCGGGGTAAAGCACCATGTCGCCGGCCGCGAGCTTCACGGTCTGCATGCCGTGCGTGTCTTCCATCTGCAGCTCGCCGCCGTCGTAGCTGTCGGCGTCCGACAAAAACAGCGTGGCCGACAGGTCGGTGCGCAGCTTGCGGCCGGTGCGCGGGTCGATGCGTACGCCGCCGTCCACGTGCAGGCCGAAGCGCATGCCTTCGCTGTAGCGGTTGAACATCGGCGGGTACAGCAGGTTCGGCAGCGCCGCGCTGATGAAGGTCGGGTGGCGTTCGAGCGCGCTCGCCACGATGGACTGGCATTCGTGCGCCACCGCCGAGCCTTCGTCGATCTGCTGGTTGAACTTGACCGGCGCGCCCTGGTGGCCCGCGGTGACTCGGCCGTCGACCCACGCATCGCCGGCCGCATCGAGGCGCGCGCGGACCGCCGCAAGCGCTTCGCGGTCCAGGATGCCGGGAATGCAGACCAGCATGGCGAATCGTCTTCTTCTTCAGGGCCTCAAAGGCGGTAGGTGAGCGACAGCGTGGCGGCGCGGCCCGAGCCCGGCACTGCACGGCCGCCGTCGGAGGGGATCAGCGCGTCGTAGTAGTAGCGGTTGGCCAGGTTGAACAGGTTCAGCCGGATGTCGTACTTGGGCTGATGGTAAGCCACCATCGCGTCGAGGCGCGCGTAGCCGCCGACCTGCACGAGGTTGGTGTTGTTCGCGAAGCGCTTCGCGCTGTAGGTGGTGCCGCCGCCGATCTCCCATTCGGGCGTGATGGCGTAGGTGGCCCACAGGCTGGCCGCGTCCTTCGGCGTGTTGGCGGGCGTCTTGCCGAGCGTGCCGGGCGCGATGCCGTTGACGATGGTGGCATCCAGGTGCGTGTAGGCGCCGAACAGCTGAAGCTTGTCGGTCACCCGGCCCGCGACACCGGCGCGCGCGCCGTTCACGCGCACCGTGCCGGTCGCGCTGTAGGTGCCGTCGCTGTTCTGCGAGCGCGCGTTGGTCTGGGTGATCTGGAAGGCGGCCGCTGTCAGCGAGAGGTTGCCGTCGTTCAGGTCCCACTTGCCGCCGAGTTCGTATGCCTTGTTCTTCTGCGGCGGCAGCGGCTGCGTGGCACCCGTGGTGGCGACGAGCTGTTCGAGCGAGGGGTTGAACGAGGTGCTGTACGACACGTAGTACGACTGCGAGGGCGTGGGCTGCCAGATCGCGCCGGCGCGCACGCTGGTGAAGTCGACGGTCTGGCTTTCGCTGCCGAGCGTGGTCGCGGTCGGGATGCTGTTGTAGACGCTTGCGCGGTAGTGGTCCTGCCGCACGCCGGCCACCAGTTTCCATTGGGGGCTCAGCTCGATGGTGTCGTTGACGTAGCCGGCCACCGTGGTGGCGCTCGCGGTGGCGAGGTTGCCGCGCAGGCTGGGCGCGGTGCTCGGCGTGTTGCCCTGGTACGGCGCGAGCAGCGGCGAGCATGTCGCGTAGCCGCTGGTGCCGCCCACCGGGTTCAGCGCCACGCCGTTGCAGGCGCCGTTGCGGTAGTAGGTCTGGTTGTCGTAGGTGTCGTGGCCCAGTTCCAGGCCCGCGAGCAGGGTGTGCTTGACCGAGCCGGTGGTGAACTTCGTGTTGAGCTCGGTCAGGTTGAACAGCGACTTGTCATGGATCGTGCGGTCATGGCTTTGCTGGCGCACCCACAGGCTGCTCAGCGGCAGCGACGAGAACGCGGCCGCGGGCGCGGCCGTGGTGCCGGTGGACAGGGGCGTGAACACGCCCTTGGTCGACAGGGTGCCGATGCCCTGCGGCGCGGTCTCGCGTGCGTCGGTGGTCACGTCGTTGTACTGCGTCTGGTTGCGGATCGACGTGTCGGGGGTGAGCTTGTGCTGCACCACGGCGCTGAAGGCCTGGATGTCGGAGATCGTGCGGTCGTCGCTGAAACCGTAGGCCGTGTCGCGGTCGACCTTGGCCGGGCGGCCGTTGAGTGGCGGCACGCCGTAGTCGGGCTGGTCGCGGTTGTGCTGCACCAGCGCCGAGAGCGTGACCTGCGTCGGCGTGTTGATGCCGAACTTCAGCGAGGCGTCGAGGCCGAAGTCCTTCAGCTTCGTCTGTTCGCGCGTGCTGGCGTCGCCCTGCTGGCCCATGGCCGCGATGCGGAAGGCCGAGGTGTCGGACAGCGGGCGGTTGACGTCGATCGTCGAGCGTACGAGGCCCGTGGTGCTGGCCGACACCGAGACCTCGCCCGCGGGCGTGAGCGAAGGCTTCTTCGTGACCTGGTTGATCACGCCGCCGGTGGAGCCGCGGCCGAACAGCATCGACGAGGGGCCCATCAGCACCTCGACCGATTCGAGCGCGAAGGTGTCGCGGTAGTACTGGGCGCGGTCGCGTGCGCCGTCGAGGTAGATGTCGGTACGCGCCGAGAAGCCGTTGAGGTTGATGTTGGTGCCGATCTGCCCGCCCTCGGCGCCGCCGATGGTCAGGCCCGGCACGTTGCGCAGCGCGCTCGCGAGCGAGGTGGCGCCTTGCGACTGCATCACGGCCTGGTTGATGACGGTGACGGACTGCGGCGCATCGCGCAGGTCGGCCGGCAGGCGGTTGAGCGAGGCAGGGTTGGCACCGAAGCCTGTCTTGTCCTGCGCATCCTGGACCTGCACTTCGCGCAGCGTGGTGGGCACGGAGGTGCCGGCAGCGGGCGAGGGCTTGGGGGCGGGCGAGGACGCGGCGGGCTGCGCGACCTGTTGAGCGAACGCCGTGGGGAGGGAGGAAGCGCACAGG
This sequence comes from Variovorax sp. Varisp85, assembly GCF_047304045.1. NCBI lineage: Bacteria > Pseudomonadati > Pseudomonadota > Betaproteobacteria > Burkholderiales > Comamonadaceae > Variovorax > Variovorax sp. Varisp85. The sequence goes on along the minus strand of NZ_JBGLYN010000086.1, from coordinate 13,634 downwards.
CCGATCAGGGCCAGTGCGACGGGCGTGCGGCGACGCATCGAGCGGGTGGGGGGAGTCATCGTGGAGCCTTCGAGAGGACGCAAACAAAAGCGTCGGCCGGGATTCTGACTGCGAATCACTCTTGTTTGACACTTTCCTCGCCCGATGTTTGGCCGAGGAGACAGCCCCGCCGTCTTTACGTGCGAGGTCAGGTTGGAGACAGGTTATTTGGAGTAAAAGCCGCCCGCCGGTGGCCGTGCGACTCTACTTCCAGGGCGTCGGCGGCGGAATCTCGCACACCGGCTCCACGTCGACGCTCTTGAAGTCCGCCGGCGAGACGATTTCCAGGTACTCCATGTCCGGCGAGTAGTCGAACAGGAAGTGCCGGATGCCTGGCCGCTGGTGCACCACGTCGCCGGCCTCGACCAGCGTTTCCTTGTCCTCGTACATGAAGCGGGCCCAGCCCTTGACCATGATCACGATCTGGAAGTCCGCCTCATGGCGGTGCCAGCCCGTGCCCGTTTCCGGTGCCATGTTGGCCTTGACCAGATGCGCGATCACCTTGCCGTTGGTGGCTTCGGCGATACCCAGGTCGCGGTAGAGAAAAAAGTCACGCAAACCACCCGATACGAACTCGGTGTCACCGGGCTTCACATGGGAGAACTGGGTGGCGGGACGGTCCGGCATGGGGCGCTCCTTCGCAGGTGATGGGTGTTGCGGTGCAACACGCATAAAGCGTTCCCAGGTCGGGCCGGCCAGGCGCGATTCAGCGGCCTGCGAAACTGTCGGTCGCGCGCAGCAGCTGGTCGAGGATGCCGGGCTCCGAGTAGGCATGCCCCGCGCCCTCGATCAGGTGGAACTCTGCTTCGGGCCAGGCCTTGTGGAGCGCCCAGGCGTAGCGCGCGGGGCAGGGCATGTCGTAGCGGCCGTGCACGATCACGCCGGGGATGCCGTGCAGCTTGTGCGCGTCGCGAAGCAGCTGGCCGTCTTCGAGCCAGGCGTCGTGCACGAAGTAGTGGTTCTCCAGCCGCGCGAAGGCCAGCGCGAAATGATCATCGGCATGCGTCTCGGCGAGCATGGGGTTCGGCATCAGGGTGATGGTCTCGCCCTCCCACACGCTCCAGGCGCGGGCCGCCTCGATGCGCGCCACCGGATCGTCGCCGGTCAGGCGCTTGCGATAGGCCGCGATCATGTCGCCGCGTTCGGCCTCGGGAATGGGCGCCTGGAACTTCTGCCACTTGTCGGGGAACATCTCCGACACGCCGAACTGGTAGTACCACTGCAGCTCGGCGCGGGTCACGGTGTAGATACCGCGCAGCACCAGTTCGCTCACGCGCTCGGGGTGCTTCTGCGCATAGGCGAGGGCGAGCGTGGAGCCCCACGAGCCGCCGAACACCAGCCAGCGATCGACACCTACGCGCTCGCGCAGGCGCTCGATGTCGGCCACCAGGTGCCAGGTGGTGTTGGCCTCCAGGCCGGCGTGCGGCTGCGACTGGCCGCAGCCGCGCTGGTCGAACAGCATCAGGTCGTAGCGCGCCGGATCGAACAGCCGCCGGTGTTCGGGCGAGATGCCGCCGCCGGGCCCGCCATGCAGGAAGACCGCCGGCTTGGCGCCGGGCGTGCCCACGCGTTCGTAGCGGATGAGGTGGCCGTCGCCCACGTCGAGCGTGCCGGTTTCGTAGGGTTCGATCGGGGGGTACGGTTGGCGCAGGTCGGGCATCGATGGTTCTCCTTTGGCGGGTGTTGGCGCTCCGAGGTCGAGCATATGGCCCCGGGGAAGATGAGCTGCGGCAACGTGTCGGAGCTTGCCACGCACGTCGTCGAAACACGGCTTGACGAGCCCATGGGCCCTCCAGATACTCAACCGTATGGTTCACTCAATCGCCCTCCCGGACGCCGGCACCCTCGACGCGGTCTTCGCCGCGCTTTCCGATTCCACGCGCCGCGCGGTGCTCGAAACCCTGGGTGAACGCAGCCTCAGCGTGACCGAACTGGCCGAGCCGCACGGCATGTCGCTCACCGGCTTCATGAAGCACCTGCGCGTGCTCGAAGAGGCCGGCCTGATCTCGCGCACGAAAGAGGGCCGCATCGTGCGCTGCGCGCTGTCGCCCCTGCCCATGCAGGAGGCTGCCGTGTGGTTGTCGCGCTACGAGAAATTCTGGACCGGGCGCCTCGATGCACTGGCGCGCTTTCTCTATCACCAGGAGGAGACCGAATGGAGAACCCTTCCGCCCGAGACGCCGCCGAGCGCCCCTCGCTCACGCTCCGCCGGCACTACCGCGTTGCGCCCGACAAAGTCTGGCGCGCGTGGACCGACCCGCAAGCGCTGAAGCGCTGGTTCGGGCCCGCGGAGATCGTCTCGGTCCCCATCGCCGAGGTCGACCTGCGCGTGGGCGGCCGCTTCCGCGTGGCCATGCTGGCGGCCGACGGTGAAACGCACGACGTGAGCGGCACCTACCTCGAGGTGGTGCCCCATCGCAAGCTGGTCTTCAGCTGGGCATGGCGCAGCACGCCGGAGCGCGAGTCGCGCGTCACCGTGCGCATCGAACCCGATGCCGAGGGCTGCGAACTGGTGTTGCTGCACGAACAGTTCTTCGACAAGGCCGCGCGCGACAGCCACACCCACGGTTGGACCGGCGCTCTCGCCAAGCTCGAAGGCTGGCTGCTGCCGCCAGCGTGAAGCGCGTGCACCCGAAGCCCCGGGTGGCGCCGCATTGCCGCAGCGATGACGAAACCCCATACTGGGGCTTCCACGACGCGATGGATTACCGGAGCCTCCCATGAGCAATGAACTGCGCAAGAAGCTGCACGACCTGGCCGAACTCTGCGACAACACCTCCGACCCGCAGACCAAGGCCATCATCGAGGCGATCCGGCTCCAGACGGCCGTGCTGAACGAACGGCTGTTTTCCATCGAGCTGCAGGTGGGCGCGCTGACCAAGCGCATGGAAAACACGACCGACTGAGGGGCGGCCGCTTTGTGGGGATAATCCCGGGCATGAGCGGCAACACCTTCGGAACACTCTTCGCGGTCACCAATTTCGGCGAGTCGCACGGCCCGGCCATCGGCTGCGTCATCGACGGCTGCCCCCCCGGCATGGCACTGAGCGAGGCCGACATCCAGGGCGACCTGGACCGTCGGCGCCCCGGCACCAGCCGCCACGTCACCCAGCGCAACGAGCCCGACGCGGTGCAGATCCTCTCCGGCGTGTACGAAGGCAAGACCACCGGCACCCCGATTGCACTGCTGATCCAGAACACCGACCAGCGCAGCAAGGATTACGGGCAGATTGCCCAGCAATTCCGCCCCGGCCATGCCGACTTCACCTACTGGAAGAAGTACGGCATCCGCGACCCGCGCGGTGGCGGGCGTTCCTCGGCGCGGCTGACCGCCCCCATGGTCGCGGCCGGCGCCGTTGCCAAGAAGTGGCTGGCCGAGAAATACGGCATGGTGTTCCGCGGCTGCATGACGCAGATCGGCGAAATCGCCATTCCGTTCGAGAGCTGGGAGCACGTGCCCAACAATCCCTTCTTCGCCCCCATCGCCGACGTGAGCGCGCTGGAGGACTACATGGACCGTCTGCGCAAGGCCGGCGATTCGTGCGGCGCGCGCATCCGCGTCACCGCCACGAACGTGCCCATCGGGCTCGGTGAGCCGCTGTTCGACAAACTCGACGCAGAGATCGCCTACGCGATGATGGGCATTAACGCGGTAAAGGCCGTCGAGATCGGCGCCGGCTTCGACAGCGTCACCCAGCGCGGCACCACGCATGGCGACTCGATCACGCCCACCGGCTTCGTCACCAATAACGCGGGCGGCATCCTCGGCGGCATCAGTTCCGGGCAAGACCTGGAAGTGACCATCGCGATCAAGCCGACCAGCTCGATCATCAGCCCGCGCCAGTCCATCGACATCCACAACAACCCCGTCGAGGTCGTTACGAAGGGCCGCCACGACCCGTGCGTCGGCATCCGCGCCACGCCCATTGCCGAGGCCATGCTGGCGCTGGTGGTCATGGAGCACGCGCTGCGCAACCGCGCGCAGTGCGGCGACGTGCAGACGCAAGCCAACGCGACCGAAGCTGCGTCGCCGCAGGCGTCCTTCCTGTAGTGTCCGCCCCGCCGCCAGTGGCCGCCGGGCGCGGCCACCTGCTGGCGTTCGCTGGTCTGTCGGCCAGCTATTTCGCGCACATCGGCTTCTTCAATCCCTACCTGCCACTCTGGCTCAAGGACCTGGGGCTTCCGATCTTCACCATCAGCCTGCTGGCGTCGGTGCAGTCGATCACGCGGGTGTTTGCGCCGTACGCCTGGGGCGCGCTCAGCGACCACACGGGGCAGCGCGTCAAGCTGCTGCGCTTCAGCGCGGCGGTGGCGCTGCTCAGTTCCTTCGGGCTGTGGTAGCACGGCGGCGCCTGGTGGCTCGCGCTGGTGCTGCTCGTGATGTTCACCCACACCAGCTCGATGATGTCGCTCACCGAGGCCGCAATGGCGCAGCTGGTGGCCGGCGACTGGGGGCGCTACGGGCGCATCCGGCTGTGCGGCTCGGCCGGCTTCCTGCTCACGGTGTTCGTGGCGGGCGAGTGGTTCGAGCGCTTCGGCATGAAGCACTTTCCGGCCTGGGCGGCCGGCACGCTGGCCATCGTGCTGCTCGCGACGATGAAGCTGCCGGACGTGCGCGAGCCGCCCGCCGCCCACGATGCGGTGAGGGTGCCCATCGGCCCGGTGCTGCGCAACCCGTCGGTGCAATGGTTCTTCGCGGCGCTGTTCTTCCAGGTGATGTCGCACTTCTCGGTGTACGCGTTCTTCTCGCTGTACCTCGATTCGATCGGCTACGGCAAGAGCACCATCGGCCTGCTGTGGGCGCTGTCGGTGGTGGCGGAGATCGTCTGGTTCTTCCTGCAGGGCCGGCTCATCGGCCTGATGCCGATGCCGCGCTGGATGCTGGTGTGCGGCATCGCGGCCGTCGCGCGGCTGGGGTTGACGGCGGGGCTCGGCGGCTGGATCGCGGCGCTCGTTGTGGCGCAGTGGCTGCATGCGCTGAGCTTCGCGGCGCACCACACGACCTGCATCGCGGTGGTGTCGCGCCGCTTTCCCGGCCATCTGCGCGGACGCGGCCAGGCGCTGTTCACGGTGATCGGCTATGGCTTTGGCGGCGTTCTGGGCGTGCTGCTTGGCGGCGCGGTCGCGCAGGCTTTCGGCTACCGCACGATGTTCACCGCGGCGGCGCTGCTGGCAGTGCTCGGCAGCCTGTGCGCATGGCAGGTGGTGAAGCTGGAGCGGATGGAGCGAGCGCGCAACGCCTGAACGCGAACCGGTGCACCGAAGTGACACGAGCCTTGCATGCCCGTGTCATCGCAGCCTCCTACGCTGCGCGCTTCGCAATTTCTCCTCATTTCCCATGTCCGTTTCCGACGATTCGCGCGGCGCCCGCGCGCCGCGCGTTGCCGCGCCTGCCGAACCGAGCAATTCCCCATCGAGTGGCGGTGACAACCACCGCACCCCACCGCGCCGCCAGGTGCTCAAGCTAGGGGCATCGCTGCTGACGGTCAGCGGCAGCAGTGCCTTGCTTGCCGCCTGCGGCGGTGGTGGCGGCGGCAGTTCACCCGCCTTCGGTCCGCTGCCAGCGCCTGCATCGGCGCCAGCACCCGCGCCGACACCGGCATCCACGTCGGCACCAGCACCCACGCCAGCACCGCCGGCCGCCGCTGCCAAGATCTCCAGCTTCGCGCTCGCCGTGATGCCCGACACGCAGTTCTATGCGCGCTACGCCACCGCCGCCGAGAGCGACCAGTACGACAAGCGCTTCGGCAGCGCACCTTTCGCCGCGCAGACGAAATGGATCGCGGCCAACGCCAAGGCGTTGAACATCCCGTTCACCATCCATCTCGGCGACGTGGTCGACCAGGTCGGCAAGCCCGACCAGTGGAAGGTGGCCGATGCCGCCATGAAGGTGCTCGAAGACGCGAAGCTGCCCTACAGCGTGCTTGCCGGCAACCACGACGTGCTGAAGGATTTCGACTACAGCGTCGACCCCGTCGGCGGCACCGATGCCGACCGCGACCCCACCAAGGAGCCTTACATCCAGTGGTTCGGCCCCGAGCGCGCGAAGAAGCAGACCACCTTCGGCGCGCGCGACCCGAGTGGCTTTCACGAATACCACGTGTTCGAGGCGCAGGGCCAGAAGTTCATGGTGCTGTCGCTGTCGTGGCGCATCTCCGCCGCGGGCATTGCCTGGGCTCGCCAAGTGATTGCGAAGAACCCGACGCTGCCCGTCGTTCTGGTGAACCACCAGTTGCTGAATATCGACGCCGACGGCAAGAGCCCGCTCGAAACCGATTACGGCAGGATGCTCTGGGAGAAGCTGATCCGCGACAACGACCAGATCTTCATGACGCTCAACGGCCACCATCACGGCGCCGCGCACCTCACGAAGACCAACGACTTCGGCCACAAGGTCGAGGAGATGGTGGTCGATTACCAGATGGCCTACCAAGGCGGCAACGGCCTGATGCGCCTCTACGAATTCGACCTGACGAACAAGCAGATCAGGGTGCTGTCGTTCTCGCCCTGGGTGCCGCAGAAGCCGGCCAATACGCTGAATACCTTCGACCAGGCAGTGCTCACCACCCCCAACGAAGCCTTCGTCATCGACGTGGACTTCGCGCAGCGCTTCGCGGGGTTCAACAAGAGCTTCGGCACCGGCAGCGCCACCATCGACAGCTCCCTGGTAGACCAGGCCCGCGCGATGATCCTGGCCAACTACAAGGACCCGGCGACGGTCGAGCAGCGGCCCGCCGCGAATTCGGACGACTACCCGAAGGTCGCGAACACGCTGGCGCACTGGCGCTTCTTTGGCGGCGCGGTCAACCAGCCGGTGCTGCCGGGCACCGTCGTCGCGGACGTCACGGGCAACAACCCCCTGCACCGCGATGCGCTGAACCAGGGCGGCATCGTCGGCGCCGCCGATGGCGACATCGTGTGGACCGACGACCGGCACTACCTGTCGGCGGCGCCGGGCTCGGTGCGCTTCCTCAACACCAACAAGAACACGCCGCGGCTGAGCTACTTCCTCACCGACGCGGCGGCGCCGATCAACGCGCAGACGCTGGAGAACGGCTACACGGTCGAGGCCTTCATCAAGATCGACAAGAGCTGGGCCAGCGGCAACCAGGCGTGGATGAACATCATGACGCGCGACGGCCGCCGCGGCGATCTGGCTGGCTACTCGGGTGGCGATCCGGAGTCTCCGCCGATGCTGTTCGCCATTTCGAGCCTGCGCGAGGTGCAGTGGGAAGTGGTGCCGAGCCCGGCCGGCACGCGCGCGCCCAAGGCCAATTGGTCAGGCGAAGTGATTGCCGACCGCTGGGTGCACGTCGCGATCGTGAACGACCCGGTGTCGCACGACACCACGATGTACGTCGAAGGCGCGCCGGTGCTGCGCAATGCGTCGGCCATCCCGGGCCTGGCCACGCTTTCGGCCACCTCGCCGTGGGTGGTGGGTGGCGGCTCGTGGGACGGCGCTCGCGCCGACGGCTTCTTCGGCAACATCGGCGAGGTGCGCGTGGTGGCGGCGGCTTTGACGCCGGCGCAGTGGCTGACGTCGCGCAAGGCGGCATGAGCCGTTGGATTTCTTTGCGGGGATGAATTGCGGGGCTGATCCCGGGAGCAAGGGAATCTTGCTATTCCGCACGGGTCTGCAATAACCCGCTCGAGTTGCCGATCACCAGCAAGGCCTTTGATTGGGCTGCGCTGTCGGTCGGCCGCATCTCCATTTTTTGCATTGGGTCTTACGCAAATTGACCATTTAGAATAATTGGAAAGGTAATTCACGGGGAGGTGGGCATGGCGCTCATTTTTAAAACAATATTCTTATTCGTTTTATTGCAATTGAGCAATTTGGCTTATTTGCCGGATGCAGAGGCGCAATGAGCCGCCGCGTCAGCATCCAGACGCCGCTGGGCGAGGCGTTGCAATTTCGCCAATTGGTGGGCCGCGAGGCACTGAGCCAGCTCTACGCGTTCGACATCGAACTGCTGGGCAGCAGTAACGGCATCGACCCCAAGGCACTGCTGGGCAAGGCGGCCACCGTGGCGGTGGAAACCGAGGGCGGCGTGCGCTACCTCGGCGGCATCGCCACCCGGTTCGGCCTGCAGCAAGAAGACGCGCGCCATTCCTTCTACCGCCTGCAATTGCGTCCCTGGTTGTGGCTGGCCACGCGGCGCAGCGACTTCCGCATCTTCCAGGGCAAGAGCGTGCCCGACATCGTCATGGAAGTGCTCGGGAGCTACGGCTACCCCATCGAGAAGAAGCTCACGCGCGGCGACTACCGGCGCTGGGACTACTGCGTGCAGTATCACGAGAGCGACTTCAACTTCGTCTCGCGCCTGTGCGAACTCGAAGGCCTCTACTTCCACTTCCGGCACGAGGCGAGCCAGCACGTGCTCGTGTTCGCAGACGACATCGCGAACTCGCACAACCCGCTGCCCGGCGGGGAGGAGGTGCGCTACCACCCGCTGGAGAAGTCCGGCATGGGCCAGCGCGAGCGCATCTACGCGTGGGAGATCGCCGAAGAGGTGCGACCCGGCCATCACTACAACGACGACTACGACTTCGAGAAGCCCAAGGCCGAGCTGTCGCACCTGCGGCAGATGCCGCCCGGGCACGACCACGACGCCTACGAACAGTACGAATGGCCGGGCGGTTTCGTGCAGCACGGCGACGGCGAGACCTATGCGCGCATCCGCAACGAAGAACAGCTCAGCCAGCGCAATCGCGTCACCGGCAGATCCAACCTGCGCGAGCTGGCCACCGGCCACACCCTGCGGCTGACCGGCCATCCCAGGGCCGACCAGAACCAGCAGTACCTGCTCGTGGGCGTGAGCTACCACCTGCAGGAGAACCTGCAGGCCAGCGAAGGCGCCGACGGCACCGAAGGCTCCGTGCAGCGCTTCGCCTTCGAGGCTCAGCCCACCAGCTACGCGTGGCGCCCGCAGCGCACCACCCCCAGGCCGCGTACACGCGGCCCGCAGACGGCCAAGGTGGTGGGTCCGGCGGGCGAGGAGATCTGGACCGACCAGTACGGGCGCATCAAGGTGCAGTTCCACTGGGACCGCATTGGCCAGGACAACGAGAACTCCAGTTGCTGGGTGCGCGTGTCCACCGCATGGGCCGGCACCACCTTCGGAATGACCAGCGTGCCGCGCATCGGCATGGAGGTCATCGTCGACTTCCTCAACGGCGACCCCGACTACCCCATCGTCACCGGCTGCGTGCACAACGCCGACACCATGCCTGCGTGGGAGCTGCCCGGGCAGAAGCACCTGTCGGGCATCCGCAGCCGCGAGTTGGGTGGGGGCCGAGGCAACCACATCGTGCTCGACGATACGGCAGGGAAGATCCAGGCGCAGCTGCGCAGCGATCACCAGGCCAGCCAGTTGAGCGTTGGGCATATCGGGCGCATCGAGGACACGGCTGGGCGCAAGGAGCCACGAGGCCAGGGCTTCGAGCTGCGTACCGATGGGCATGGGGCGGTGAGATCGGCCAAAGGATTGCTGGTGACCACCGAGGCGCGGGCCAACGCGCAGGCGCACATGACGGACATGGGCGAGACCGTGGGCCGCCTCACGCAGGCGCGCGACATGCACGAAGGCCTGAGCGAAGTGGCACGGGGTGCGCAGGCGCACGACGCCGGCGACCAGGACGAGGTCACGGAGATCCTCAAGGCGCAGAACGACGCCATCAGGGGCCAGGGCGGCAACCGCGAGCAGGGCGACTTCCCCGAGTTCCAGGAGCCGCACCTGACGCTGGCCAGCGCCCGCGGCCTGCAGACCGTGGCGCAAGGTTCCACCCACATCGTGAGCAGCGAGCACACCGCGCTCACCAGCGGCGGCCACACCAGCGTGAGTGCGGGCAAGAGCCTGCTGGTGAGCGTGCAGAGCGCGATCCGCCTGTTCGCCGCCAAGGCCGGCATGCGGCTGGTGGCGGCCAGCGCCGACATCGACATCAAGGCGCTGAAGGACAGCGTCAACGTGCTGGCCAAGCTCAACATCACGCAGACTGCCAACAAGATCACCATCCAGGCGAAAGAAGAGGTGGTGATCAACGGCGGCTCGAGCTACAGCCGCTGGAGCTCTGGCGGCATCGAGCACGGCACCTCCGGTACCTGGCGCGAGCACGCCGCGGTGCACAGTCTGGTTGGGCCGGCCAGCGAGGGCAAGCCTGCGCTGCCCAATCCGCCGCAGGTGCCCAAGGGCCAGCTCGATCTCTACCACCAGTACATCAAGCCGACCGGCGAAAAGCACCAGGGCGTGGCGCAGGGCGATTTCACCGTGGTCGATTCGGAAGGCGGCACGCACGCCGGAACGCTGGACCGCAACGGCTTCGCGAGCGTCGCGGGCCTGCCTATCGGCACCGCCAAGGTGACCTTCGGCAAGGACCCTCGCGATCCGTGGGAGGAGGGCAGCTACTTCGGCACGCCGCAGGACTGGAAGGGCAAGGCCCCGGCCGGCGGTGGCTTCGATGCGGCCGGCGCTGCATCGGGCGTCTCGGGGCTGCTCGGCGGGGCGGGCGGCGGCGCCGCGGCCGCGCTGGCCGGCGTCGCGGGCACCGGCAGCAAGGCCGCGAGCCTGCTCGGCCAGGCCTCCGAGGCCGCAGCCACGGCGCAGCAAGCCGTGGGCGCGGCGCAGGCGATCCGGCAGGGTGGCGCCAAGGCGATGCTCGGCCAGGCGAGACAGGCGGCCACCGGCATGGCGGCGCAGGCGGCCGGCGCGCGGCTCGGGCCGATGGGCGCCCCGGTCACGGCGATCGCGAACATGGCAGGCGGGGTCGCAAAAGGCGGATTGCCTGCCGCTGCCGGCACGCCCGCGCTCGCGGGCCGCACCCCCGGTTTCATGGGCTGACGCGGCGCGACGGCGCGCTTCTTTCGAACAACAAGACGGTTCCAGGCAAGAGGAAAAGCAAGGCAATGGCAGAAGGATCGCAGCAGCAGAAGACGTCCGAACGAGAGCCTCAGACAGCGGTCGCGCCGCTCAACACCATCCTGAGCGCGATGCCGACCCTGCTCGCGCTGGTCCTCTTCTCTCTTTCTCCCGCGGCGATGCCGAGGCCGCGTTCCGCCTCTCGAAGTACCACCACTTCGTGCATCAGGACGGCAGGGTGGGAGGTCGGCGCTGGCTCGTCCGGGCCGCGGAGGGCGGCCATGCGACGGCGCAGTACAACCTCGCTGCCGTGCTGCAACTGGACGGCGGCACCCTGGCCGAGGCTGCGCGCTGGGCTGCCGAAGCACGCAAGAACGGCGATCCGGATGCGGGCCGGCTGCTGCAGCGGATCGAGGCCCTTCGCGCCGGGGCCAGCAGGCAGCCGGGCCGATGAGCTCCCAGATCACGCAACGGAGAACCACGCCATGGACAAGCCCGGCGCCGCACTTGCCACTTCTTCGCCCGTCTCGGGTGCGCAGGCCTACGAGCTGACAGGTGCACAGCGAGCCGGGCTGGTCGCAAAGGCCGCGACTGGCGACGCCGAGGCTGCGTTTCGTCTCTCGCTGTACTACACCTTCGTGTCCTCGGACGCAGATCAACGCGTCCGCTGGCTGTCGATCGCGGCCAAGGGTGGCCATGTCCTAAGGCAACACAACCTGGCCTGCGACCTCTACATGAATGGCAAGGATCTCGCCGAAGCCGCGCACTGGGCGGCGGAGTCGCTGAAGAACGGCAACGCGGATGCCGGTGATCTGCTCAAAGAAATCGAGGCGGTCCGCACGAAGGCTCGGGGGCCTCGCCCGTGAATCATGACTTCGATGTCTCGGTCTTGCCGCTCTTCGCGGTCGAGTCGCCGGATCAGCTGCTACTCAACACCCCGGTGGTCATCGCATTGGGCAACGCGTACAAGTTGTTCGAGAGGACCGGGCAAGACCTGAACAACTTCAATGTCCACATCGCTGAGAGGAAGAAGGAAAACGGCGAAGAAGAAAACGGGGTCAACACCATCGGGATCGCTTTCTCGGCCAAGCTCCCTCCGGGACAGAAGGGACTTGGCAACGTAAGCAAGCTTGGGCGGTCGATCATGTACATCGCCTCGAAGACAACGGGCGAAATACTTCGGGAACAAGGAAGTCGGTAGTGGTCCGGCACTGGGCACGTCTCGAAAGACATTGCGCCTGACAGGACCCTGCACCTTCAATCTCGCAGAAGGAGGAAAGAATGAAAGAAACCATCGAAGTCGATGGCTTGGCGGAGCAGGCGATTGCAGTGGCCTTTGAAGATGCCAGGTCCTCGGGCCTGCCGCAGGCCCATCGCTGGGCCTTGCCAAGCTTTCCGGAAGCTTGTCTGCTGATTGACAAGAGCGGCGGCCGAATCCTTCAGAGGCATCTGTCTCGCTGAACCAACGACGTCCAGAGGTACCTCCACAGTGTCTTCTCAAATCATCATCCTCGCCCACGACATGTGGCGCAAAGGCGCAGGCGGCGCTCCCGCCGGGCTCGTGGGCCAAGCGGACAGCTTCGCCTATGCGGGACTTGACCTGGGACTCGCCCAGTTCGCCGCGACCACTTTCGCGGGCACCAGCTTCACCGCCACCAGCTTCAAGCAGGCGGGCTGGAGCGGCTGCCAGTTCACTGGGTGCAGCTTCACTCAGTGCGACTTCAGCGGCATCTCGATCACCGGCTGCACCTTCGTCAACTGCAGCTTCACGCGTGCGAACTTCGATGGCGGCAGCATCGGCACCAGCACCTTCAGGCAGTGCCAGTGGGACGACATCAGCTTCGCGGGTGGTAGCTGGAACGACGTTGGCGTGCTGAACTGCGGCGGCACCGTGGTGCATGCGCAGGGGCTGCAAGGGCGCAGCGTCGACTTCACGGGCAGCACCTTCGAGCAACTCGAGTTCCAGGGCGCGAACATCAACTGAGGGAAACCAGAAAATGGCAGGGACGGAAGGAAGCAAGACGCCATCAGAGCGCGAACCGCAGACGGCAGTAGCGCCACTGAACACGATCGTGAAGGAGGACATCGCCGCGGCAAGCAAGGCGGTGGACGACTGGCTGCGCTCCTTCAGCGGCGGCTACGTGACGCTGGAGCGGCTGACGATGGTGCTGGGCAGCATCCCGATCGTCGGCAACATCATGGCGCTGGTGGATGTGTTCCTGGACATCATCAACATCGTCGAGAAGAAGGCCAAGGACGGCGTCGATGCGTTCCTGAACTGGGTGAGCCTGGGCATCAACCTGATCGGGTTGATCCCGATTCCCCCGAGCATGGCGGCTGCACGCATGAGCCTGAGGCCCACGCTGCACCTGGTGAAGCAGGAACTGAAGACCGCAGCCTCGAACCTGGGCGAGGCCATCGTGACCACGCTGGTGGGGCACCTGAATGCCACCATCATGGGCGAGCTGGACACGTTCATCGACGGAGCCATTGCCAAGCTCGACGGCATCCTGAAGAGCTGCGCGGATCTTGCCGACAAGATCATCGACAACCTGGTGGACATCCTGCGGCGGGTGCTCGGGCAGAAGGACCTGTTCACGGTGGGCACGCCCGCGGTGGCGGAGACCAGGGTGCACGACCCGAAGACGCAAAGCACCTGGAACCGGATGTGGGGCGCGGCGGTGCGTTATTCGAAGCAGTCGGCGAACTACGTGGCCAAGACGGCGGCGAGCCAGCTGC
>NZ_JBGLYN010000085.1:0-27274 GCF_047304045.1 Variovorax sp. Varisp85 | reverse complement strand
CCCGCACAGCGGCATCGGCGGTATCGCGCCTATGTCCAGACTCAACTCGTCAAGAAACAACCTCTTGACGCTTCACAGCTAGAGCAGGCTCTCGGGCACCAGCGGCGCCAGCAACTCCAGCTTCCAGCGCGACCAGTAATCCGTTTCGGGCTCCTGGTGCAGGATGGTGTCGGCCGCGTCCCCCGTGGCCGGGCTCACCCACTCGATGGCGCCCGTCGGTCCCAGCTGCAGCTGATAGGCGCCGTCCAGCCGGATGAAGCCGATCAGGCTGGTGAGCTGCTGGGCGATCTGCGGGCTGAAGATGAAGATGCCGACCTCGGTGTTGTGCAGCATCGAACGCGGATCGAAGTTCATCGAGCCGATGAACACGATCTTGCGGTCGATCACCGCCGACTTGCCGTGCAGCCGGCCGCTGGCCGAGCCGTACATGCCGAAGCGCCTGGTCTGCTCCACCCGCTTGGGGCTCAGTTCGTACAGCTCCACGCCCAGGCGCAGCATCTCCGCGCGGTAGCGGCGGTAGCCGATGTGCACCAGCGACTCGTCGGTGGCCGCCAGCGAGTTGGTGACGATGCTGTAGCCCACGCCGTTGCCGCGCACGAGGCGGATCGTCTCCATGCCGCCGCGCCCCGGAATAAGGTAGGGCGTGGTCTGCATGATCTCGTTCTCGGCACCGCGCAGGTAGCGGCGCACGTTGTAGAGCACGCTGTCCTTCGATTCGTCGGCGGGCAGGCCGCGCGCTTCGTCCGTCGGCGCAAGCGCCTTGGCCGGCGCGTCGGCGTAGGCCTCGGCGCGCGCCCAGACCAGCTTGAGCGCGCCCGCGTCCAGGTCCTTGGCCAGCGGGTTGTTGCCCAGCAGGTCGGTGGAGGCAAGCTCCTCGGGGTGCAGCTGCTCGGGGCCGGTGGTCAGTTTGTCGAAGCGCTCGCGCAGCTGTTGCGGCGTTTCGCCCGTGGCGGGCACCAGCGATTCGATGGGGTAGACGTACGGGCTGCTCCAGTACATGTCGAACAGCGACGACAGCCTGGGCACCACAGCGCCGGCCACCAGCGTGTCGATGTCGATGAAGTTCGAGCCCCCGTCGCGCAGGAAGTACTCGTTGGCCATGTTGCGCCCGCCCATGACGCCGATGACGTTGTCCACCACATAGAGCTTGTTGTGCATGCGGCGGTGCACACGGTCGAAGTCCAGTATCGACCAGGCCCAGCGCGTGCCGAAGCGGCCCCGCCCCGCGGGGAACGGGTTGAAGAACCGCACCTCGACGTTCGGATGCGCGGCGAAGCTGGCGAAGAGCGGGTCGGCGCCAGCCGTGTAGAGATCGTCCACCAGCAGCCGCACGCGCACGCCGCGGTCGGCCGCATCGCGCAGGGCACGCAGCAGGTAGCGGCCGGTCTCGTCGTTCTGCACGAGGTAGTACTGCACGTCGATGGAGCGCTGCGCGCGGCGTGCGAGCTCGATGCGCGCGTGCAGCGAAAACTGTGGCATGGGCAGCAGCCTGAACCCGCTGAGTGGCTCGCCGGGCGGGGCAGCCGCCTGCACGAGGCGGCCCAGGGTGGTGTCCGCGCCATCGCTGATTGCCACGGAGGGTTTGCGCTGCACGTCG
This sequence comes from Variovorax sp. Varisp85, assembly GCF_047304045.1. Classification (NCBI taxonomy): domain Bacteria; kingdom Pseudomonadati; phylum Pseudomonadota; class Betaproteobacteria; order Burkholderiales; family Comamonadaceae; genus Variovorax; species Variovorax sp. Varisp85. Next base: position 25,677 of record NZ_JBGLYN010000085.1, on the reverse strand, counting down.
GCAGGCAGTCCGGCGCAGCCGGCCATGCACAGCGCAACGATGCCGAGCAGCAGCCACGCCAGCCACCGGGCGCACGGTTCGTCGGCAGCCCGACAGGGGAAATTCGGCATGAAAAACAGAGGTGGGTTGGAGCGTGGATCGAAAAGCTCGCGGTTTCTACCACGCGCCTGCCGAACGTGCTGCACCGCCGATCGCGTCCGGGTTCAGTGCCCGCGCGTCGGCTCCCATTGCCTGACGAAGTGATCCGCCCGCAGCGTGGCCCGCTCTACCGCCGCATCCCACGACAGCTGCCGGGTGATCACCAGGGCACAGCGCGGAATGCCGCCCAGGCTCAGCTCGCAGATGCCAGCATAAGTGCCGCTGGGTGTGCGCATGAGCTCGATCCAACCCGTCCAGCCTTCTGGAACGCTGAGAGCGACTCGAGCGCTGGCCATGATGAATACACCCTACCCTTTTTGTAACGCAGCGCCAAGAATTGAAACCCTAAGCACTACAAATATCCGACAGGGCGGAGACTAAAGGCAGCGCTCTCGAACAGCATCCCTCGAATATGGGGGCCGGCACATGCCTCAGCTTTTCAGCAAAGATCGAGGTGCATGAACACAAAGACCAATTCCGGCGTGGGAAGGCCATCCACCCTCGCGCTGTTCGACGACCCGCTGCGCGAGGGGCGCGAACGGCTCGGGCCCGGAGCCTTCGTGCTGCCTGGCTTCGCCCTGCCCTTCGTCGATGCGCTCCTGCCGGCCATCGAAGGGCTGGCCGAACGCGCGCCGTTCCGCCACCTCGTCACGCCGGGCGGCTTCACCATGTCCGTGGCGCTGACCAACTGCGGCGCCCTGGGCTGGACCAGCGACCGGCGCGGCTACCGCTACAGCGCCACCGATCCCGACACCGGCAAGCCGTGGCCCGCCATGCCCGAGCCATTCACGCGGCTGGCGCGAGAGGCGGCCTCGGCAGCCGGCTTCGACGGCTTCGCACCCGACGCATGCCTTGTCAACCGCTACGCGCCCGGCGCGCGGCTGTCACTGCACCAGGACAGGGACGAGCGCGACTACGGCGCCCCCATCGTCTCGGTGTCGCTCGGCATGCCGGCCGTGTTCCTGTTCGGTGGACTGGCGCGTGGCGACAAGGCGGTGCGCATTCCTCTCATACATGGCGACGTGGTGGTCTGGGGCGGCGAAGACCGGCTGCGCTATCACGGCGTGCTGCCACTGAAGGACGAACCGCATCCGCTGCTGGGCGCGATCCGCATCAACCTCACATTCCGCAAGGCGGGGTGACATGCATGCAGGCGACCGGCAAGACAAGGAAGACATCGAAGAGGTCTTTCCTGAGGGGGCAGCCTGCAAGTTGCGCAACGACCGTCGCCAACGGCCTACAGACAACTCCCCCTCGCCGCGCCATGTTGCAAGCCATGACACATCCCATTGAACTCACCATCGTGGAGCCGCTGCCGGGCGCCTTTGTCTGGCAGTTGCTCGAAACCGACGACGCAGGCGCGCACCCGCGCGTGCTGCGCAGGGCTTACGACGCCGCGGAAAGTTATGAGCTGGCGCTCTCGGCCGGCCAGCGGGCGCTGCAAAGCGAGATCCGGCACCGCGCGCCTGCCGGCCACGGTTGAGTGGAACGCTACGCCTTACAGCCTTGGGGCTCAGGCGTGCAATGCGAAGTCGTCGACCGTGAGCGTGATGGCGCCGCGCTGTCCCGCCTGGTAGCGGGCGATCGCCACGGGCTCGATGACATGGAAGTACCGCCTGCACGTTTCCAGCAGGCCCTCTCCCATTTCGCGTGCACCGAATTCGTCGTGCAGGGTTTCCTCTGAAATCTGCGCGACGACGCGCGGCCCGTCAGGGCCTTCGGGGTAGAAGGCAAATCGCACGCTCGCCGTGTCGAAGCAATAGATGCCTTCGAAGTTCATCTCTGGTGTCTCCTTGTGAAGCGGCGGCGATTGGACGCGTGTGCCGCGGCGGTAGGGAGCGGAAATCAGCGCATCTCCGTGCAGGACATTTCCTACAGGCAATAGGGAGCGCGCTTGCATCCGGAAACGGTTCCGGCCTCCGTTGCAAGGCGTCGATGCAGCGAAGATCGGGCCTCCAATTTCCTCGCTCACGGAGCACCTGATTCGATGATGACCGCCACGATCACGCGCCCTGCACCTCGATGCGCCGCTGCATGCGCCCTCGCCGCCTCGCTCCTGCTGGGCGCGTGCACCGGAACCAGCGAGGCCCAGCGCCAGGCCACCGCCAGCACGCCGCCGCCCACCGATTGCACCGCCTGGGTCGGTGCCGACCGCAACGCCATGATGGGCGGCTATCTGCTGCCGCAAGGCCAGAAAAACAGCACAGGCACCAAGGTCTGCGTACCGGTGCTGACGACAGCCAACCGCGCGCCAGCCGGCTACGCGGGCGGCGACTATCACATCGGCGAATTCACCGACGACAAGCTCAAGGCCCGCTGGCGCGCCTGCAAGGAAGACCCGGCCTGCTTCAAGCGCATTGACGCGCAGATGCAGCGCTGGCTGCCGCCCAACAAGGAGCGCGCCACGCGCTCGACCGGCGTGGTCGACCCTTCCGGCAAGATCGATCCGGACGGCCAGGTCGACCTGAAGCAGATCCGCCGGCCCGCCTTCTTCGCCAAGGCGCCGTACCGCGAGGGCATCGCGGAGGCCGACGCCCGCACCTACATCGTCGAATTCACCGCGCCGCGCGACACCTTCGAGCGCATCGACCTCAAGATGACCGGCGACATCAAGCTGCGCGGCTGGTACATCGAAGGCGCCGGCGTCGATGACGGCAAGGGCAGGAAGGTGCGCGCGCTGGCCATCATGGCGCCGGGCGGCGGCGGGCAGCTCACGGCCGTCCAGCATCCGGACGAAGCTGCGTACCGCATCGACGAGAAGACCGGCAGGACCGTGCCCATCAGTTTTCCCAACGCGACCACCGAGACCATGGGCCAGCGCTGGTGGCGCGAGAACCTGTACGCGCTCAACCAGGCCGGCTTCGACGTGCTGGCCTACGACCGGCGCGGCGAGGGACTGTCGGGCGGCTTCAGCGACACCAACACGCTGGAGCAAGGCGAGGACGTGTTCCGTGCGCTCGCCGCCCTGGACACCGGGCACGGCCTGCGCATCCTCACGCCGAAGGGCGAGGTGCTCGAAGGCAACGCCACCCGGGGCCGACTGCTGGCGGGCATGGCGTCGAGCGAAATTCCGCTGGTGCTCGGCGGCTATTCGCGCGGCTCGATGTCCACTGCGTGGGCCATGACCCGCAACTACGTGGCGCAGTGCAGCTTCGACATGCCCGAGCCCAACTGCACGCCGCCCAAGGGCCTGCGGAACATCCGCGGCGCGATATTGCTGTCGTCGTTCGCCAGCGGCGCGGGCTACGTGGGCGATTCGCCCGACCTGGCCGATCGCAACCTGTTCCTGGGCGGCATGGCGGCCGAGCACCACATCGCGTTCTATCCGAACTCGTCCACGCTCGCGGGCATGGACCGCTGGCCGGCGGCCTTCTTCGGCAAGGGCCTGTGGGACCGCGCGGAAACGCTCGAAGGCACGGTGGCCGCCTACAACCGCATCCGCGGCGTGAAGGAGATCGTGCTGGCGCGCGGGCCGCATTCGATCGAGACCTGGCCCGCCTCCGACCAGGCCTACCTGCGCGAGCGCATGGTGGTGTTCGCGAAGGCGGTGATCGTCGGCGGGCGTACCATCCCGGGCGCTCGGCCCTGGAAGGACTTCAAGTCCCTGGTCGCAACCACGCCTGACTCGTGGGAGCCGTCGTCGCGGCCCAAGGCGCCTTGAGCGGCCACCGCACGCGCGTGCCGGGGGCGCCCGTCACGGCCGGGTTGAAAACCTCCGGCACGCCGCCACCTCCTCTGGGATCCAGGCGACTGAAAGAGGTGCTCCATGGGCGCGCGCGACGAATTCATTCTTGACTCCTACTCGGCCACCGTCACGCGGGTGGCGCACACCGCCAGCGCGGCGGTCGCGCACATCAAGGTCCGCAAGGCGGCTCAGCGCGGCAACGCAGCCTCCCACGGCAGCGGCTCGGGCTTCCTGTTCACGCCCGACGGCTTTTCGCTCACCAACGCCCACGTGGTCGAGGGCGCAACCGAGTTGCGCGCCGCGTTCGCCGACGGCACCGAAAGCATCGCGCGCCTGGTGGGGCTGGACGCCTCGACCGACATCGCGGTGCTGCGCATCGAGTCGCACCCGGGGGCTTTCCTGCCGCTGGGCAGCTCGGCCACCCTGCAGCCCGGCCAGCTGGCCGTGGCGGTCGGCAACCCGCTCGGCTTCGATTTCACCGTGACCGCGGGCATCGTGAGTGCGCTGGGGCGCAGCCTTCCGGCACGCGGCGGCCGGATGATCGAGGACGTGATCCAGACCGACGTGGCCCTCAACCCCGGCAACTCGGGCGGCCCGCTGCTCGACAGCGCGGCGCAGGTGATCGGCGTGAATACGGCGGTGATCCCGTCGGCGCAAGGCCTGAGCTTCGCGGTGGCCATCGACACCGCGCGCTGGGTGGCCGGCGAGCTGATGCGCCATGGCGCAGTGCGCCGCGGCAAGCTGGGCGTGCAGTGTGCGGCGGTGGCGCTGCCCAGGCGCTGGGTGCGCGAGAACGAATGGCCCGTGGCCACCGGCGTGCGTGTGGTCGAGGTGGTGGCCGGCTCGGCCGCGGCGCGCGACGGGCTGCGCAGCGGCGACATCCTCATCGGATGCGACGGGATACCGCTTGCCCAGCTGTCCGACCTGCTCAAGCGGCTGGCGGGCGAAGGGTACGGGCGGCCGCTGCTGCTCAAGCTGCTGCGGCCGGTGGCCGGGACGCTGACGCCGTTCTACATCACGGTATCGCCGGCAGGCTGAGATGAAGACCGGCCGGCGCAACGACAATAGGCGCCTGCAGCGAAGCACCCGTCCAGGAGAAAACCTTGTCCACCGTCACCATCACCCCTCAAGTCAACGCCGGCAACGACGCCCCCTTCGTCCTCTTCGGCGGTGTCAACGTTCTCGAATCGAAGGACCTGGCACTGCGCTCCGCCGAGGAGTACGTGCGTGTCACGCAGAAGCTGGGCATTCCCTACGTCTTCAAGGGCAGCTTCGACAAGGCCAACCGCTCCTCCATCCACTCCTACCGCGGTCCCGGCCTGGATGAAGGCCTGAAGATCCTGCAGGCCGTGAAAGACAGCTTCGGTGTTCCCGTGCTGACCGACGTGCACGAGATCGCGCAGGCAGCGCCTGTCGCCGAAGTGGTCGACGTGCTGCAGCTGCCCGCCTTCCTCGCGCGCCAGACCGACCTCGTGGTGGCGCTGGCCAGGACCGGCCGCGTCATCAACATCAAGAAGCCGCAGTTCCTGAGCCCATCGCAGATGCTCAACATCGTCGAGAAATTCAAGGAGGCCGGCAACGACAAGCTCATCCTGTGCGACCGCGGCACCTGCTTCGGCTACGACAACCTCGTGGTCGACATGCTGGGCTTCGGCGTCATGAAGAAGGTCACGCAGAACCTGCCCGTCATCTTCGACGTGACCCATGCGCTGCAGCAGCGCGAAGCCGGCGCCGCCGCATCGGGCGGCCGCCGCGAACAGGTGGCCGACCTGGCGCGCGCCGGCATGGCGGTAGGCCTGGCCGGTCTTTTCCTCGAAGCCCACCCGGACCCGGCGCAAGCCAAGTGCGACGGCCCGAGCGCGCTGCCGCTGGACAAGCTCGAACCGTTCCTGGCGCAGATCAAGGCGCTGGACGATCTGGTCAAGTCGTTCGCACCCCTGAATATCTGAAGAACCCATCTTGTCATCCAAAGTCTCCCGCATTGCCCTGTCGGCTTCGGCCGCCGCCGTCGGCGGCATCGCGGCGTACTGGACCCTCCTCGCGACGCGCCAGGGGCACATCCTGTTCAACGCCCGCAAGCTCCCCGTCGTCCACCTGTCGGACGACTTCTCCACCTACTCCCACACCGTGCCGGGCGGGATGGTCCGCGGGTATGTCTACCACCCCCAGGGTGAAGACACGCTGCAGGACCTGTTCGTCTATTTCGCCGGCCGCGGCGAGGACGTGCGCGCCACCGCGCAGATGCTGCACTGGCTGCCCAAGGGCTTCGGCTTCGCCGCGATCAACTACCGCGGCGTGGCCGACTCGCAGGGCCATCCTTCCGAGATCGCCTCGGTGGAGGACGCGGCCCAGTTCGCCAACCACCTGCGCCGGGCCTTTCCGCAGGCGCGCCTGCACGTCGTCGGCCGCAGCCTGGGAACTGGCGTTGCCATCCAGCTCGTGGCGCTGCAGGACTTCGAGAGCCTGCAGTTGGTGACGCCCTACGACTCGATGCTGGAGATTGCGAAGAAACGGTTCCCGCTCGTGCCGCTGTCGCTGTTGCTGCGGCACCAGTTCAACTCGCTGGAGCATTCCAAGGAAGTCGCCGCGAAAACCCAGGTGCTGCTGGCAGAGCACGATGACGTTGTCGTGCCCGAGCGCTCGCAAAAGCTCATCGCCGCATGGCCCACGCCGATCAGCGTGCAGACGATTCCGGGGTCGAACCATCACAGCATCATGGGGCTCGAAGCGACCTGGCTTCATCTCATCGACTTTGCGTTGACGGCGATTCTTCCGGAGCCGAAGGCGGCTTAGGGCCCGCAGGCCCGGCTTTCCTATACGTACTTCAAGAGAATCCTCGCGAGAGCTTCGGGGGCCAGCCGCGGAACATCGTGTGCGCATTCGAGGCGATGCGTGGCCCATTCAGGGTCCAGCCGCAGGCGTTCGTACAGCTCGACGAATGGGCTTCCTTCCCAGCCGCACGCGGCGATGAAGGCTTTGCTGCGGACGTTGCGCCAGTTGCCGGTCAACTTGATCGCCTGCAGGAAGGTAGCGATCGGATGGGGACGGCATCGACTGTCGAGATGGGCCGGCGGCGCGCAATTCAATCCATCCGCAGCCGCGCCCGCTATGAAACGCTCCCGGTAGCTCGGTGTGGCAAGCGCCCAGACCGATGCACCGTTGTCCGGCACATAGGCATCGGCGTAAACGATGGCCTTGATGCGCGACGGCTCCTTGTCCGCCGCGCCGGTGATGACCATTCCCCCATACGAATGACCGACGAGAACGGCACTCGCATCGCGCCCGCGAACCGCTTGGACCACCTCGTCGATATGACTGTCGAGATTGGCGCCACCCACGGGCTCGTCTCCCAGTCCCGAGAGAGTGAGCGCCTGGACTTCATGGCCTGCGCCTGACAGCGCATTGCCGACAGCCTCGAATGCCCAGGCCCCGTGCCAACCACCTGGCACCAAAATGAATCTTGCCATCCAGTTTGTCCTCTCGGATACGGCTGCAGAGCAGGCGCCGGGCCATCGGCCGCAGCAATTTCGCCGTGCGCACATTGTTGCTTGGGGATCGTGTTCGCGCCAAGCTCGGCGCTGACCGGGATGCGAGGGCTCCTGTCCCCGCGACATGCCAGCAAGCAGCACCGGCTTGCGTTGACACGTTCAATCCCGTACGCTGGCTTGGCGTCCACGCGCAGCACCCGAGCCCTTGCGGGCCGCCGGACCGGCCTTGCGGACGTGAAGGAGTCCACGCCATGCCAAGCCGATCGAACGGCCCCACGGCCGAAATGGAAGCAGTGCGAACGCTGGCGCTCGTCGGTGCCGCCGCAGCCGGCAAGAGCTCCCTTGCCGAGGCCTTGCTGCACAAGGCTGGCGCCATCGCAGCGTGCGGCAGCATCGAGCGCGGCAGCACCGTCAGCGACTACGACCCGCTGGAGCGCCGCATGCTGCACTCGCTCAACGCATCGGTGATGCACCTCACGCATGCCGGCACGCGCGTCCACTTCATCGACACGCCCGGCGGCCCCGACTTCCTTGGGCAGAGCCTGCCGGCGCTGGAGGCGGTCGAGACGGCGGCGGTGGTCATCAATGCCGCCACCGGCATCGAGCCGATGACGGTGCGCATGATGGAGTACGCGGCCTCGCGCCACCTCGCCCGCATGATCATCGTCAACAAGATCGACTCGCAGGGCGTCTCGCTGGCGCGCCTGCTGGCCGACATCCAGGCCACCTTCGGCCGCGAATGCCTGCCGCTGAACCTGCCCGACGGGGTCGGCAAGCAGGTGGTGGACTGCTTCTTCAACCGCTTCGGGCAGTCCGACTTCGGCCCCGTCGAAGCAGCGCACCGCGCGCTGGTGGAGCAGGTGGTCGAGGTCGATGCGGCCTTCGTCGAGCGCTACCTGGAAGAGGGCGACATGGATCCGGCCGAGCTGCATGCGCCGCTCGAACAGGCGCTGCGCGAGGGCCACCTGATTCCGGTCTGCTTCGTCTCGGCGCGCAGCGGCGCGGGCGTGGCCGAGCTGCTCGACGTGATCGTCAGGCTGCTTCCCGACCCCGCCGAAGCCAACCCGCCGGACTTCCTGGTCGGTGAAGGCGCGGATGCCAAGCCGATGCAGGCCAGGCCCGATCCGTCGCTGCATGTGCTGGCGCATGTGTTCAAGGTCATGGGCGACCCTTATGTCGGCAAGCTCGGCATCTTCCGCGTGCACCAGGGCACGGTCGCGAGCGACAGCCAGCTTTACATCGGCGACGGCCGCAAGCCCTTCAAGGTGGGCCATCTGTTCATGCTGCAGGGCAAGGACCACGTGGAGGTGTCGCGCGCCGTGCCGGGCGACATCGTGGCGGTGGCGAAGATCGAGGAGATCCACTTCGACGCCGTGCTGCACGACGCGAGCGAAGACGACCACGTCCATCTCGCGCCGCTGGAGTTTCCTGTGCCGGTGCACGGACTCGCCGTGGAACCCGCACGCCATGGCGACGAGCAGCGCACCTGGGAGATCCTCGGCAAGCTCGCGGCCGAAGACCCCTGCCTGCGCATCGAGCACGTGGCCGCCACCAACGAAACGATCCTCTACGGCCTCGGGGAGCTTCACCTGCGCACGGTGCTCGAGCGCCTGCGCGAGGTGTACCGCTTCGAGGTCCGGACGCGGCCGCCGCGCATCGCCTATCGCGAGACGGTGGCCGCACCGGCCATGGGCCATCACCGCCACAAGAAGCAGACCGGCGGCTCCGGCCAGTTCGGCGAAGTCTTTTTGCGCATCGAGCCGCTGGCGCGCGGCGCCGGCTTCCAGTTCGATGACGAGGTCAGGGGCGGCGCGATACCGAGCCAGTTCATCCCCGCGGTCGAGAAAGGCGTGCGCGAGGTACTGCTGGGCGGTGTGATCGCCGGCTACCCGGTGGTCGACGTGCGGGTGGTGGTGTACGACGGCAAGCACCACAGCGTCGACAGCAAGGACATCGCCTTCGCGACTGCGGGCCGCAAGGCCTTCATGGCGGCAGTCCGCGAGGCCAGGCCGGTCGTGCTGGAGCCGATCGTCCAGATCGAGATCGTCGTATCCGAGCATTCCGTGGGCGACGTCACGAGCGACCTGTCGTCGCGGCGCGGCCTGGTCACGGGCACGTCGGCCATGGGAATCGGCAGCGTGGTCGTTCGCGGGCAGGTGCCGATGGCGGAGCTGGCCAGCTACCAGTCGCGGCTGAATGCGATGACCAGCGGCCAGGGCCGCTACACCATCGCGCTGTCGCACTACGAAGCCGTGCCGCCGGCAACGCAACAGGCGCTGATGGGCCAGTTCCAGGTGCGCGACGAGGCTTAGCCCAAAGCGTCGTTCACCTGCTCGCGGAACTCGCTCAGGCTGACTGCGGCGCCGATTTCCCGCGGCAGCGCATCGCGCACCGAGAACACGCCGAGCACCTTCGCTCCCGCCACCAGCGGCAGGTGGCGAAAGCCGCGCTCGAGCATGAGCACCACGGCATCGGACACCAGCGTTTCAGGCGGCACGCAGATCGGGTTGGGCGTCATGACTTCGCGCACCGCGGTGTGATCGGGATCGAGTCCCCGGGCCAGCACCCGGGTCATGAGGTCGCGCTCGGTGAGGATGCCCAGCAGGGTGTCCGGCAGCTCCATGACGAGCACGCTGCCGCAACTGGCCCGCGTCATCACGCAGGCAGCGTCGCGCACGCTGGCCTGCGGGCCCAGGCTGACCACATGTGCGCGCGAGATGGATTGGAAAACGGTGCGCTCGGCCATGGTGCGCCCTCCGGAAGTAGCGTGAATGGTGCCGCCGGCTTTCGCTCAGCGCAAGGAGTCGTTGAGCCGCTCCAGCGCCTCGGCGCCGGGGCACAGATGGGCCGGCCCCAGCGCGTTGAGCGGCCGGTCGCTGGTGTTGAGCGCCGTGTGCAGGTCGGTGGCCAGCGGATCGACATAGAGCAGTCCGGTGACCACTTCGCCCATCTCCTGGTGCCGTTGCATGTAGGCCATAGCGGCATAGCGGTCGCCGGGGTTGTAGTCGGAATGCAGGCTGCGCAGGCGCAGCAGCGTGCCGTCGTGCTGGCGCACGTCCACCACTTCGCCCGCCCCCATGTCGACGGTGATTTCCTCCCGCCCGCTGATGAAGTCGATGCGGCTCACCGCCTCGTTGTGCTCGCGCACGTAGTCGTAGCTCTTGGTGCTGCCGGGGTGGTTGTTGAAGGCCACGCAGGGGCTGATCACGTCGATGAAGGCAGACCCGCCGTGGCTGATCGCGCCCTTGATGAGTGGCACAAGTTGCGCCTTGTTACCCGAAAACCCCCGCCCCACGTAGCTGGCTCCCAGTTGCAGCGCCATGGCGACAAGGTCCACCGGGCTGTCGCTGTTGACGACGCCCTTCTTGCTCCTGGAACCCTGGTCGGCGGTGGCCGAGAACTGGCCCTTGGTCAGGCCGTAGACGCCGTTGTTCTCCACGATGTAGGCCATGCGCACGCCGCGCCGCATGGCGTGGGCGAACTGTCCCAGGCCAATGGACGCCGAATCCCCGTCGCCCGAGACACCCAGGTACAGCAGGTCGCGGTTGGCCAGGTTGGCGCCGGTCAGCACGCTGGGCATGCGGCCATGGACGGTGTTGAAGCCGTGCGATGCACCGAGGAAGTAGTCCGGCGTCTTGGAGCTGCAGCCGATACCCGAGAGCTTGGCCACGCGATGCGGTTCGATGTCCAGCTCCCAGCAGGCCTCGATGATGGCGGCGGAGATCGAATCGTGGCCGCAGCCGGCGCACAGCGTGGAGATCTTGCCTTCGTAGTCGCGCCGCGTGTAGCCGACCTTGTTGGTGGTCAGCGTCGGATGGCGCAGCCGGGGCTTGGCGAGATAGGTCATGCAAGTTCCTTCGTCCCGGTGCTGCCGGATGCATGCGTCTGCACGTGCGAGCTGATCGCCTGCACGATGAAGCGCGCGGTGATCGGCGTGCCGTCGAAATGCAGCACGCGCACGAGCCGGGCGGGGTCGGCGTCCAGTTCGTTGACCAGCAGGCTGCGCATCTGCGCGTCGCGGTTCTGCTCGACCACGAACACCTTGTCGTGCTGCGCCAGGAACTGCACCACGCTGTCCGGAAAGGGAAAGGCGCGCAGCCGCAGTGCATCGAGGTGGATGCCGCGCTCTTCCAGCGCCTGCAGCGCCTCATGCATCGACGGGCTGGTCGAGCCGAAATAGATCACGCCGAGCGCGGTCTTTTGGGCGGCCGGCCGCAACACCGGCTGCGGCACCAGCGTGGCCGCGGTCGCGAACTTCTTCAGCAGCCGCTCCATGTTGTAGATGTAGTCGGGGCCGCGCTCCGAATACCGGGCATAGGCGTCGCGCGTCGTGCCGCGCGTGAAGTAGCTGCCCTTGGTCGGGTGCGTACCCGGCAGCGTGCGCCACGGAATGCCGTCGCCGTCCACGTCCTTGTAGCGGCCGAAGTCGCGGCCCGCCTCGAGCTCCTCGGCGCTCATGACCTTGCCGCGGTCGTAGGCCTTGCTGTCGTCCCAGGCGAAGGGCTTGCACAGGCGCTGGTTCATGCCGATGTCCAGGTCCGTCATCAGGAACACCGGTGTCTGCAGCCGGTCGGCCAGGTCCAGCGCCGCCGCCGCTTGCTCGAAGCATTCGTGCGGGTCTTCGGGGAACAGCAGCACGTGCTTGGTGTCGCCGTGCGAGGCATAGGCGCAGGACAGGATGTCGGCCTGCTGCGTGCGCGTCGGCATGCCGGTGGAAGGGCCGCCGCGCTGCACGTTGATGAGCGTGATCGGGATCTCGGCGAAGTAGGCCAGCCCGATGAACTCGGCCATCAGCGAAATGCCCGGCCCCGAAGTCGCCGTGAAGGCGCGTGCGCCGTTCCAGCCGGCGCCGACCACCATGCCGATCGAGGCCAGTTCGTCTTCCGCCTGCACGATGGCGAAGCGGTGCTGGCCCGTGGCCGGGTCCACGCGGAATTTCGCGCAGTACTTCTGGAAGGCCTCGGCCACCGAGGACGACGGCGTGATCGGATACCAGGCCGCGACCGTGGCGCCGCCATACACGCAGCCCAGCGCCGCGGCACTGTTGCCGTCCACAAAGATCCGGTCGCCCACCCGGTCGGCGCGCCGCACCTGCAGCCCCACGGGCTCGCGCAGGTTCTCCCTCGCGAAGTCGCAGCCCAGGTGCAGTGCCTGCACGTTGGAGGCCAACAATTTTTCCTTGCCCTTGTACTGCTCGCCGAACAGCTTCTCGACCACTTCCGGCTCGATGCCGAGCAGGATCGCCAGCGCGCCCACATAGACGATGTTCTTGAACAGCTGGCGCTGGCGCGGGTCCTGGTAGACCGCGTTGCAGATCTCCGTCAGCGGCATGCCGATGACGCGGATGTCGTCGCGGAACTTCGATGGCGGCAGCGGCCGCGTGCTGTCGTAGAAGAGATAGCCGCCGGGCTCCAGTTCGGCCACGTCGGCGTCCCAGGTCTGCGGGTTCATCGCCACCATCATGTCGGTGCCGCCACGCCGCCCGAGATGGCCCTGCTCGGTCACCCGCACCTCGTACCAGGTCGGCAGGCCCTGGATGTTGCTCGGGAAGATGTTGCGCGGGCTCACCGGCACGCCCATGCGCAGGATGGCCTTGGCGAACAGTTCGTTGGCCGAGGCCGAACCCGAGCCGTTGACGTTGGCGAACTTGATGACGAAGTCGTTGACCGCCTCTATCTGCTTCATGCTCATGCGGCCACCCCCTGCCCTGCCGGCGTCATCTTCAGCAGGAACTTCTGCATGTCCCACGCGCCGGTGGGACAGCGCTCGGCGCACAGGCCGCAGTGCAGGCAGACATCTTCGTCCTTGACCATCACGCGGCCCGTCTTGAGCCCGCCGGAGACGTACAGGTCCTGCGCCAGGTTCAGTGCCGGCGCCTTGAGCCGGGGCCGCAGTTCGGCTTCGTCGCCGTTGTCGATGAAGTTGATGCAGTCCATCGGGCAGATGTCCACGCATGCATCGCATTCGATGCAGGCGGCCTCGGTGAACACGGTCTGCACATCGCAGTTCAGGCAGCGCTCGGCCTCCTTGAAGGCGGTGGCGGCGTCGAAGCCAAGCTCAACCTCCACACGGATGCTCGCCAGCGCCATCTCGGCCTTGGCCCACGGCACCTTGTAGCGCAGGTCGTTGGAGGTGTCGTTGCCGTAGCTCCATTCGTGGATGCCCATCTTCTGCGACACCAGGTTGGTCATGGGTGCGGGCCGCACATACACCGGTTCGGCACGCAGAAGCTTGTCGATCGACACTGCCGCCTCGTGCCCGTGGGCCACGGCCGTGATGATGTTCCTGGGCCCCAAGGCCGCATCGCCACCGAAGAACACGTTGGGCACCGTCGACTGGAAGCTGGTCTTCTCGAGCACCGGCAAGCCCGACTTGTCGAAGTCGATGCCGCTGTCGCGCTCGATCCACGGAAAGGCGTTTTCCTGGCCCACCGCGACCAGCACCTCGTCGCATTCGAAGTACGCGTCCGGTGCGCCCGTCGGCACCAGCGTACGGCGGCCCTGGCTGTCGTATTCGGCCCGGACGATTTCGAAGCGCATGCCCAGCAGCTTGCCCTCCTCGTGCACGAAGGCCTTGGGCACATGGAAGTCGATGATCGGAATGCCTTCGTGCTGGGCATCTTCCTTCTCCCAGGGCGAGGCCTTCATTTCGTCGAAGCCGCTGCGCACGATGACCTTCACGTCGGTACCGCCCAGGCGGCGTGCCGACCGGCAGCAGTCCATCGCCGTGTTGCCGCCGCCCAGCACGATCACGCGCCGGCCGATGCTGCTGACGTGGCCGAAGGACACGGAGTTCAGCCAGTCGATGCCGATGTGGATGCCGGCCGCTGCCTCCCGGCGCCCGGGAACGTCCAGGTCGCGCCCGCGCGGTGCGCCGCAGCCGACGAAGATCGCGTCCCATCCCTGCGCCAGCAATGCCTTCATCGAATCGATGCGCTCGCCGCCGCGGAATTCGACGCCCAGGTCGAGGATGTAGCCCGTCTCTTCGTCGATCACCGACTCCGGCAGGCGAAAGCGCGGTATCTGCGTGCGGATGAACCCGCCGGCCTTGGCCTCGCCGTCGAACACCGTCACTTCGTAGCCCAACGGCGCGAGGTCGCGCGCCACGGTGAGCGAGGCCGGCCCCGCACCGACGCAGGCGACCCGCTTGCCGTTCTTCGGTTCGGGCTTCGGCATGCGCGCGCGCACGTCTTCCTTCATGTCGGCTGCCACGCGCTTGAGGCGGCAGATCGCCACCGGCTCGGGCTCCTTCGTGTTGCCTTCTTCCACCCGCCCGCGCCGGCAAGCCGGTTCGCAGGGACGGTCGCAGGTGCGCCCCAGGATGCCGGGAAAGACGTTGGAGACCCAGTTGATCATGTAGGCGTCGCCGTAGCGGCGCTGCGCGACCATGCGGATGTATTCAGGGACGGGGGTATGCGACGGACAGGCGTACTGGCAATCGACAACCTTGTGGAAGTAGGCCGGATCTGCAATGTTGGTGCGTTGCAATGCGTGTCTCCTGGCAAGCCTCCCTCGACCCCGGAGGGGCCGGCATGCGGCTTTGCCGCCAGTATGCGCCGCACTGGCGGGCGCACGGCCTTGGTGGAATCCCGCAGCGCTCCGGGCCATGCCTCGGTGGCCAATCCCCGCATCGATGCCGGCAATGCGTGTGCGCCCGGGCCTGCGCTATCCCTTCGCAACGATCACGTGCGCCTGTATCTTGCCGGCCACCGGGCCTTCGCCATGGCGGCTGGCGATCGCCTGCGTTGCGCGGTCCGTCGCGAGCTGAAGCAAGCTGGCGTCGCGCGCCTCGATTTCGTTGCGCAGAGGCGTTCCCTGGCAATAGGCGGTGGCGACCTCGCGTGCCGAGGGCGCGCGACTCACCTCCTCGCGCGTCTCGATCTCGATGCCGGTGAACCCTGCGCGGCTCACATCCTCGCGGATCAGTGCGACATCGTGATAGCCGTGCGGCGTGCGGGCAAGGAATCGCGGAGGGTCGTCCGGAAACATCGCGGCAACGGCGTTGGTAACATCGTCGGCAAAGGCGTTCTCTTCGATGCGGTCCCAGACGTTGAAGACGAAGCGCCCGCCAGGCCTCAGCACACGACGCGCCTCGGCGTAGCCGGCGACCCTGTTGGGGAAGAACATCGCGCCGAACTGGCAGCAAACGACATCGAACGAGGCATCTTCGAACGGCAGGCCAAGCGCATCCGCCTGCCGCCATTCGATGCGGCCGTCGGGGCCCTGGCGGGCGGCAGCATAGTCGAGCATGGGCTGGTTGAGGTCGCTCACCACATAGCGTGCGTCGGCGCGGAGTCTTGGTGCAAGCGCACGCGTGACCACGCCGCTGCCGGCGGCCGTCTCAAGCACCGCGCCGGGCGAGAAGGCAGCGACGCGCTGCGCCATGTCGGCGGCATAGGCCTCGAAGATCAGGGGGACCATCAGCGTGTCGTAGAACTTCGGGATCGAACCCGCGAACACCTTGTCGCTCTCAGCCATGGGATCTCCTTGAAAGCTCCGAACGGCGCCTTGAGCTTCCGTTCCCGAGCGGGCCAGTCCTCCCCGACGAGTCCGCCGCCTGGTGGGACACCCGCGACGACCCGCCATGGTGGACGCGCCTGCCGGCCTCGTCAACGTCGTCGTCCTGCGGTCTGCCCCTCAAGGTAACCTGTCGCCATGGATTCCCTCATCGCCGCCTCCGCCCGCGCCCTTGCCGCCGGCGATGCACTCGGCGCCCTCAAGCGGATCGCCCTGCGCGACGATCCGCCGGCGCTGGCCCTGCGCGGCATCGCCATGGCGCAGCTCGGAGAACACCCCCGCGCACGCGAGTTGCTGCGGCGCGCCGCGCGCGACTTCGGCGCCCATGAAGAGCTGTCGCGCGCCCGCTGCATCGTCGCCGAGGCCGAGGTCGCGCTGGCCATGCGCGACCTCGGCGGCTCCCCGCGCCCGCTGACGGCGGCGGCAGCCACGCTGGAGGCGCACGACGATCACGCCAACGCATTGCAGGCGCGGCTGATCGCGGCGCGCAGGCTCCTGCTGCTCGGCCGCCTCGACGAAGCCGCCGCCGCACTGCTGCACATCGATGCGCGCGGCCTGCCACCAGCGCTGGGGGCGGTGGCCGAACTGACCTCGGCCGAACTGGCGCTGCGCTCGCTGCGCATCGGCCCGGCCCAGGCCGCACTCGCCCGCGCACACGAAGCGGCCGGCCGCGCGCGCGTGCCCGCGCTGCTGGCCGAGGTGGCGGAGGCGCGTGCGGCCTTCGAGCGACCCGCCGCGCGGCGCCTCTTCGCGGGTGGCGAGCAGGCGCTGCGCCTCGACGAAGTGGCCGCCCTCCTCGCCTCGAACGCGCTGGTGGTCGACGCCTGCCGCCGGGGTCTGGGCGCTGGCGGCGCATGGCTGCCCCTGGCTCGCCGGCCGATCCTGTTCACGCTGGCACGCGCGCTGGCAGAAGAATGGCCCGCAGACGTCGACCGCGAAGCCTTGATCGCATCCGCCTTCCGCACCCACCGCCCCGACGAAACGCATCGCGCGCGGCTGCGGGTCGAGATCGGCCGCCTGCGCGCGCTCGCCACCACGCTGGCGGGCATCGAGGCCACGCCGCGCGGCTTCGTGCTCAAGCCGCATGGCGAGCGCACCGTCGCGCTGCTGGCACCGCCCATCGACGGAGACCAGGCCTCGCTGGTCGCGTTGCTGTCCGACGGCGCGGCGTGGTCGACCTCGGCCCTGGCGCTGGCGCTCGGGGCCAGCCAGCGCACCGTGCAGCGCGCCCTCGCCGAACTGGAGGCCGAAGGACGGGTGCGCTCCATCGGCCAGACGCGGGCGCGCCGCTGGCTGTCGCCGCCGCTGGCGGGATTCACGACGATCTTGTTACTCCCCGCTGCGCTGCCGTTTGAATAAAGTTGTCTCCAGGCGCCGATCCACGGCGCTACAGGAGCCAACAATGACCAGCAGGAAGAGCAAGGACACCACCCAGCCCACGGTGCGGCCGGCCGAGATCGTGCGCGAGTACGGCCCCTTCGGCGGTTCCGGCAGCATCGCCGGCGTGACCCATGACGGCCAACGCGTCTGGGCCGCCACCGGCACCAAGCTGGTGGCCTTCGACCCCGCCAGCGGCGAGACCACGCGCACGCTCGATGCCGCCTGCGACGCCGGCACCGCCTTCGACGGCACACACCTCTACCAGATCGCCGAGTCGCGCATCGACAAGATCGACCCCGCCACCGGCAAGGTGCTGGCGTCGATCCCCACACCCGGCCACGGCTACGACTCGGGGCTCACCTGGGCCGAAGGCAGTCTGTGGGTGGGGCAATACCGCGACCGCAAGATCCACCAGATCAACCCCGAGACCGGCGCCATCGTGCGCACCATCGAGTCGAACCGCTTCGTCACCGGCGTGACCTGGGTCGACGGCGAGCTATGGCACGCCACCTGGGAAGCCGAAGAAAGCGACATCCGCCGGATCGACCCGCAAAGCGGCGCCGTGCTCGAGCGGCTCGAGATGCCGCGCGGCGTCGGCGTGAGCGGGCTCGAATCCGACGGGGCCGATCTCTTCTATGCCGGCGGCGGCGAGAGCGGAAAGGTCCGCGCCGTTCGCCGTCCCCACAACCCTACGGAGCACTGACATGACCGGCCTCGCCACCACCGCCAAGAACCCCGCCATCGAACCGGGCCTCGCCAACCATCCCGTCGTATCCGGCGAACGATGGCTCGCCGAGCGCAAGGCATTGCTGGCGCGCGAGAAGGAGCTCACGCACCTGCGCGACCAGATCGCCCGCGAGCGCCGCGCGCTGCCGTGGGAGCGCGTGCAGAAGAACTACCTCTTCGACACGCCCGCCGGCCAGCGCACGCTCGCCGGACTCTTCGAGGGCCGGCGCCAGCTGCTGGTGCAGCACTTCATGTTCGGTCCGGGATGGGAGCAGGGCTGCCAGAGCTGCTCCTTCATGGCGGACCACACCGACGGCATGAACGTGCACCTGGCGCACCGCGACATCACGCTGGTCGCCATCTCGCGCGCACCGCTGGCCGAGATCGCGCGCTTTCGCGAGCGCATGGGCTGGCAGTTCAACTGGGTGTCGTCGAACGGCAGCGACTTCAACCGGGACTTCCACGTCAGCTTCTCGCCCGAGGAACGCGCCGGCGGTGAGGTCTACTACAACTACGGCATGCAGCCCTTCCCGCAGGAGGAAGCACCCGGCGTCAGCGTGTTCTACAAGGACGACGCAGGCGAGGTGTTCCACACCTACTCGACCTTCGGCCGCGGCGTGGAAGTGATGATGGGCGCGTACAACCTGATGGACCTCGTGCCGGAGGGCCGCGGCGAGCGCGACGTGCCCTACAAGATGGAATGGGTGCGCCACCACGATCTGTACGAACCACAGCCCGATGCGAAGGCTGCCGGGTCGTGCTGCTCGGAACACAGCTGAAGCGCGAGCGGCCCGGGCGCGTGGAGACAACATCATGGCAAGCCTCTGGCCATGGCTGGCGGTCGCGGGGGTCGGCGCCCTTCACGGGCTGAACCCCACCACCGGCTGGATGTTCGCCGCCGCCCGGGGCGTGCGGTCGCGCGACCGGACGAAGGCGCTGCGGGCCCTGCTGCCGATCGCCATCGGACACGCCGCATCGGTCGCGCTCGTGGCCGCCACAGTGGCGCTTGGCCTGTCGATGGGCAGCGTGATGCTGCAGGTGCTGGCGGGCGGGCTTCTTGTCGCCGTCGCGGTGCATCACCTGCGGCGCCGCAATGCAAGGCATGCGCGGGCAGCGGCCGGGAATGCCGGGCTGGCACTCTGGTCTTTCATGATGTCCACCGCGCACGGCGCGGGGCTGATGCTGGTGCCGGCGCTGATCCCGCTGTGCATGAGCGGCGCACCGGCAGCCCGCGAGATCACCGCGTCGGGCTCGCTGCTGCTGGCGCTCGCGGCCGTCGGCGTTCACACCGCGGCGATGCTCGCCGTCACCGGCGTGATCGCCATTGGTGTTTGCCTCGGCTTCAACGCCGTCCGTGCTACCTCCGCTCCTTCGGCAGGCGAAAATCCGGCGACCGACGGTCTGGCGCGCCGGCGTCGGTTCGCCCCGAACCGGAACTAGCGGGCGGCCGATCCGCGAGCACCGCTGCCCTTGCCGGCAATGACAAGCCCCGCGCTCTCGACGAATCCGTGAATCAATTTCAGCCGCGGCGACGCGCGCGGCCACAGGACGCCGAAGCGCCGGGTCTCCGAGGGCAATGGCAGTGGAATCTTGGCGACCCGCTGCCCCTCCAGCAGCGGCGATGCGATGTCGGGCACGATCGACACGCCAAGGCCGCGGTCGACCATCATCGCGATGGCCAGCAGTGAACTGAGCTCGAAGCGCTCCTGCGGAACGATGCCCGCCGCGCGCAGGTAGCGGTCGGCCTGCTTGCCGCCGCCGAGATTGCGGTCGTAGCGGATGAGCGGTGAAGTTCGCAGCAGCCCGTGCGGGTCGCGCCGCGCGAGCCGACTGGGCGCGAGCAGCACCAGCGGCTCCTCGCGCAGCAGCGCCCAGTCGAAGGTCTTCGCGAGCGCGAACGACGGATACAAGCACACGGCCGCATCGAGTTCGCCCTGCTGCATCGACTTGTAGAGCGTGGCGGTGGTGCCCGACTGCAGGAACACCTTGACGCCCGGATGCGTCTTCACGAAGCGCGCGAGGATGTCCGGCAGCAGGCTGTGGATGGCCGTATTGATGGTGCCGATGACCAACTCGCCGCTGGCTGCTTCGCTGCCGAGCATCGCCTTGATGTCGCTCACATCGCGCAGCAGCGTGCGGGCCCGCTGAACCAGCCGGTGCCCCGCCTCGGTCGGCTGCACCGTGCGGCCGGCGCGCGCGAGCAGCGGCGCGGCGAGTTCGCGCTCGAGCGCGCGGATCTGCTGCGCCACCGCGCCGGGCGTCAGGTCGAGCCGGCGTGCGGCCTCCGACATCGAGCCCGATTCCACCACCAGAAGAAAGCTTTGCAGGTAGGCCGTTTCCATGAAGATAGATTTTCTACGATGTGATCGCAGGAAGCAGCTGTTTTTCTCCTCTCACGAACTGCGGACACTGCATCCATGAGAAGCAAACTCTTCGTTCCCGGCACCCGCCCAGAGCTGTTCGCCAAGGCACTGGCCAGTGCAGCGGATGCCATCTGCCTCGACCTGGAAGACGCGGTGTCCGAGCCGCGCAAGGACGAGGCGCGCGAAACCGTGCGCAAGTTCCTCGAAAGCGGCGAAGCGGCGGCGTCGCACAAGACGCTGATCATTCGCATCAATGCCATGGACACGCCGCACTTCGAGCGCGACGTGGCAGCGGTGGCGCAGGCCGGCGTGCACCTGATCAACTTGCCCAAGCCGCAGAGCCCGGCGCATGTGCGCACGGCGGCCGAAGCCATCGAGCGCGCGGAGCGGGCCAACGGTGTGCATGCGCCCATCAGCCTGCTGCTGAACATCGAGACACCCGCTGCCCTGCGCACGGCCGCCGAGCTCGCACTGGCGCATCCGCGCGTGGCGGGGTTGCAGCTGGGGCTGGGCGACCTCTTCGAGCCGCTGGGCATCGCGCGGCGCGAGCCCTCCGCGATCCGGCAGGCAATGTTCGCGGTGCGCATCGCGGCCGGCGAAGCGGGCCTGTATGCCTGCGACAGCGCCTTCGCCGACATCCGCGACGCCGAGGGCTTTCGCGCCGAGGCGATGCTCGCGCGCGACCTCGGCTTCCTCGGCAAGACCTGCATCCACCCGAGCCAGATCGCCATCGCCAACGAAGTGTTCCGACCGACCGACGAAGAAATCGCGCACGCCCGCAAGGTGGTCGAGGCGGCGCAAGAGGCCGATGCCAAGGGCGTCGGCGCCTACGTGGTGGACGGAAAGATGATCGACATCCCCTTCGTGATCCGCGCGCGCGCCATCGTCAAGAGCGCACGCCGCTCGGGGCTGTTGCCTGGCTGAGCTTCCCTATTCGAAAAAAGAACCGGAGACAAAAAATGCGTATCCCTTCATTCATTCGTCCGCTCGCGCTGGCCTCGGCCGTCGCACTCGCCGGCACCGCGTTCGCACAGGCCGCCTATCCCACCAAGGCCATCACGATCGTCGTGCCCTACCCGGCCGGCGGATCCAACGACACCTTCGCGCGCCAGGTTGCCAAGGAGCTCGGCGATGCGCTCAAGCAACCCGTGATCATCGACAACCGCCCCGGCGCGAGCGGCAACACCGGCACCGGCCAGGTGGCCAAGGCGGCGCCGGACGGCTACACGCTCGTGGCCGTGTCCTCCAGCATGACGACCAATGCGGCCGTGCAGTCGAAGCTGCCCTTCGATCCGGTGAAGGGCCTCGCGCCCGTGGCCATGTTCGCCAAGGGCCCGTTCATCGTCGCGGTCAACAACGAGTTTCCCGCGAAGACGCCGGCCGAGCTGATCGGCGCCATCAAGGCGAAGCCGGGCCAGTACAACTACGCCTCGTCGGGCTCGGGCAGCGTGAACCAGTTCGGCACCGAGTTGCTCAAGGCCAAGGTAGGCGACCTGCAGATCGCGCACATCCCCTACAAGGGCATGGGCCCGGCCGTGACGGACCTGGTCGGAAACCAGACGCAGCTGCTGATTTCCAGCGGCCCCTCGCTGCTGCCGATGGTGCGTGCCGGCAAGCTGCGCGCCGTTGGCATCACGAGCCTGAAGCCCAGCCCCATCGCCCCCGATCTCACGCCAATGGCCACGGCCGTGCCCGGCTACGAGTTCGAACTCTGGTGGGGCCTGCTGGCACCGGCGGGCACGCCGACCGACGTGGTCGCGAAGCTGAACGGAGCCGTCAACCAGATCCTGGCAAGGCCGGAGATCAGCGCCAACTTCCTGCGCGAAGGCGCCATCGCCACCCCGCTCACACCGGCGCAGTTCGGCACCGTCATCGCCGAGGACGTGGAGCGCTGGAAGAAGCTGGCGAAGCAGCAGAACATCACCGCCGATTGAGGAAAGAAAGAAGGAAAGAAAAGCCCATGAGCACCACCGTCCCCGACGACGCGTCCCTGCCTGTCCGCCAAGGCCCCTCCGGGCCGTTGAGCGGCTTGCGCGTGCTCGACCTGAGCGCCTACATCGCAGGCCCCTACGGCTGCTCGCTGCTGGCCGACCAGGGCGCGGAGGTCATCAAGATCGAGCCGCCCACCGGCGACAACCTGCGCAAGTACCCGTCGTCGCTGGAGGCCGAGAGCCGCGCGTTCGTCGGCGTCAATCGCAGCAAGCTGGGCGTGGTGCTCGACCTCAAGAACCCGCAGGACCTTGCCGCGCTGATGGCGCTGGTGCGCACGGCCGACGTTCTGGTGCACAACTTCCGCCCCAGCGTGCCGCCGCGGCTGGGCATTGCCTATGACCAGCTGAAGGCCGTGAACCCGCGCCTCATCTACTGCGCCGTGACGGGCTACGGCGAGACGGGACCGCTGCGCGAGAAGGCCGGCTACGACCAGGTGCTGCAGACCATGACCGGCATGTGCGCACTGCAGGGCAAGCGCGGCGAGCCGCCCGAGATCATCTACGGCTCGGTGGTCGACTACTACGCGGCCGCGCTGGTGGCCGCCGGCGTCGCCTCGGCGCTGTACGAGCGCGAGAAGAGCGGCGAAGGCCAGTTCGTCGGCGTGTCGCTGCTGCGCTCCGCGCTCACGATGCAGTCGGCGCGCATGGTGTGGGCCGAGGGCGAGCCGAAGGACGTGGGGCGCGACATGCGTTCGGGCGGCATCACTGGCATCCACCCGACCCGCGAAGGGCACATCTACATCTCGGCCAACACGCCGCATTTCTGGCAGGCGCTGTGCGCCAAGGTCGGGCTGCAGGAGCTGGCCAACGACGAGCGCTACGACTCGGTGCGCAAGCGCGCGCAACATTTCGCGGAGATCGTTCCGAAGCTTCGCGCCGCGCTGGCCGAACGCACCGCGCTCGAATGGGAAGAACTGTTCGGCGAGGACGTGCCCTGCGCCGCGGCCCGCACGGTGGAAGACATGTTCGACGACGAACAGGTGCTGGCCGAGGACATGGTCGCGAACTTCGCGCACCCTACGCTGGGCTCCTACCGCGGCTTCACCCGTCCCGTGAAGTTCGGCCGCACGCCCGGCCCCGAACCCTTCGCGGCGCCCACACTGGGCCAGCACACGCAGCACGTGCTGACCCCGAAAGCGGTCGCCAGCCGCACGGGCGACTGAGCCCATGCGCGCCGATCTCGTGGTGCCGCACAGCAGCGGCACACGCAAGCCCACCCATGCGGCGCCCGAAGACGCCTGCGACGCCCACATGCACGTGTACGACCGCCGCTTCGCGCTGCAGGGATCGCCCGACGCCATGCTCGACCATGCCACCGCCGACGACTATCGCCTGCTGCAGCGGCGCATCGGCACGCAGCGCACGGTGGTCGTGCAGCCGCGTGTGCACGGCACCGACAACAGCGTGACACTGGCGGCCATCCGCGAACTGGGCGCGCAGCACACACGCGGCGTGGCGGTGGTGCGGCCCGACGCGAGCGACGCCGAACTCGAACGGCTGCACGCGGGCGGCATCCGCGGCATCCGCTTCACGCTGTACACGCCGGCGAATGCAGCGACGGACTTCGGCATGGTCGAGCCGCTGGCGCACCGGGTGCATGCGCTCGGCTGGCATGTGCAGCTGCATTGGAGCGCCGGCCAGATCGCGGAACACGCGGCGCTGCTCGCGCGGTTGCCTTGCACCGTCGTCTTCGACCATCTCGCGCGCATGCCGCAGCCCGACGCGCAGGCGCATCCCGCGTCCGAGGTGGTGCACCGGCTGCTCGACAACGGCCGCACCTGGATCAAGCTGTCCGGCGCGTACCTTGACTCACGGGTCGGCGCGCAAGGCGGCTATGCCGACACCGTCGCGCTCGCGCGAGCGTGGGTGATGCAGGCGCCCGAACGCGTGGTGTGGGGCAGCGACTGGCCGCATCCCACGGAGCGCATCGCCAAGCCCGACGACGCGCAGCTCTTCGACCTGCTGAGCCAGTGGGTGCCCGACGAAGTACAGCGCCGGCGCGTGCTGGTCGACAACCCGGCGCGGCTCTACGACTTTTCCTGAACCACAAGACCCGAGACATCGACATGAACAAGCGACTCCTGAAATCCGTCGCGGCCCTGGCCGCCTGCGCCGCTCCACTGCTGGGCTGGGCCGCCTGGCCCGACAAGCCGATCCGCATGGTGGTGCCGTATGCCGCGGGCGGCGGTGCCGACAACACCGCGCGCATCGTTGCGCAGCAGATGAGCACCGCGATGGGCCAGCAGATCGTGATCGACAACAAGCCGGGCGCGGGCGGCGTGATCGGCGCCGACAGCGTGGCCAAAGCGGCGGCCGACGGCTACACCGTGCTGTACGACGCGTCGGCGTTCTCGGTGAACCCCTCGCTGCGCAAGCTGCCCTTCGACGCGGCGAAGGATTTCATTCCCGTGTCGCTGGTGGCCACGGCGCCGCAGATCCTCGTGGTGCCGGCGACCGCGCCCTACAAGACGGTGCCGGAGTTCATCGACTACGCACGCAAGAACCCCGGCAAGCTGAGCTTCGCGTCGGCCGGCGGCGGCACCGGTTCGCACCTCGCCGGCGAGGCATTGAACGAGCAGGCGAAGATCGGCCTGATGCACGTGCCCTACAAGGGCGGCGCGCCCGCGCTGACCGACGTGATGGGCGAGCAGGTGTCGGCCTACTTCGGCAACGTGGCCTCGACGCTGGGCTACGTCAAGAGCGGCAAGCTGCGCGCGCTGGGCGTGAGTTCCATCAAGCGCGTGCCGGGGCTGCCCGACGTGCCGACGCTGGCCGAGTCGGGCCTGCCGGGCTACAACGTGGTCGAGTGGAACGGCATGTTCCTGCCCAAGGGGACGCCGGTCGACATCGTGCAGAAGCTCGGCAAGGCGGTGCAGGCGGCGGTCGCCGATCCGGCCGTGCGGCAAAAGCTGCTGCAGCTGGGCCTGGAGCCCGCGGGCATCGCGCCCGAGGCGTTCGCGAAGTTCGTGCAGGACGAGACGGCGAGAGTGAGTGCGCTGGTGCGCTCGCGCAACATCAGGGTCGATTGACCATGCGCGTCCGCGCGGGATGTGAAACGTAGTGTGTGGGGTTCGTCCCGCGGATACAGAGGCATACGCATTTCGCTCCGCGGCGGGGTGGCCCGGCGAAGAATCGGCTCCGTTCACAGACGAACGCCCGTCACTCTTCCGAAGGAATCGCCATGCGCTTTCGCTCTCCCGCCCTCTTCTTTGCCGTCGCCATCGCGGCCTCTGCGGCAGCCCTCACGCTGACCTTTGCCGCCCCCCCCCCGCCGGGGGGGGGCGGGGCGGGCCGCGGGGGGCGGGCCCCCCCCCGCGTTACACCCAAAACCCAGCGGGGGCGCATAGCGCCCCCCGGGCCGGGGGGGCGGGGGGGGCGCCGGGGGGGGGG